>NZ_JAUEYJ010000021.1:0-174211 GCF_032489615.1 Bradyrhizobium sp. SZCCHNR1051
TCGCTAGGAGTGTAGCTCAATTGGTAGAGCACCGGTCTCCAAAACCGGGGGTTGGGAGTTCGAGCCTCTCCACTCCTGCCAGCGAGATCAAGCACTTAAGCCAAAAATCGACGAGACAGGTTAGGCCGGGGCCCGCAACGCGCGAGCCCCGAATGCATTTCAGCAACCCCTTATTGCTTCACATAAGGACAGTTGCCGTCCTTCATCGGCCGGAACACCTGGTCGCCGGGCACCTCGGCCAGCACCTTGTAATAGTCCCACGGGCCCTTCGACTCCTCGGGCTTCTTCACCTCGAACAGGAACATCGAGTGCACCATGCGGCCGTCCGCGCGGACGACGCCGTTGTCGGTGAAGGCGTCGCGCACCGGGGTCTCGCGCATCTTGGCGAGCACCGGCTTGGTGTCGCGACTGCCTGCTGCCTTGACCGCGTTGAGATAGTGCAGGGTCGCGCTGTAGGTCGCCGCCTGGTTCATGGTCGGCATCCGCTTCATGCGCTCGAAGAACTTCTTGCCGAAGGCGCGGGTGCGGTCGTTGAGATCCCAGTAATAGGCCTCGGTGATGATCAGCCCCTGCGCCAGTTTCAAGCCGAGGCTGTGGATGTCGGAGATGAACATCACGATGCCGGCGAGGTTCTGGCCGCCGGCGACGATGCCGAACTCGGCGGCCTGCTTGATGGTGTTGATGGTGTCGCCACCGCCATTGGCCATGCCGATGATCTTGGCCTTGGAGGCCTGCGCCTGAAGCAGGAAGGACGAGAAATCCTGGTTGTTGAGGGGATGGCGGGCGCTGCCGACCACCGTGCCGCCGGCCGCGCGCACGACGTCGCCGGTGTCGCGCTCGATCGAATGGCCGAACAGATAGTCGGCGGTGATGAAGAACCAGGTGTTGCCGCCGTTCTTGACGATGGCGCTGCCGACCGTGTGCGCGTTGCCGTAGGTGTCGTAGGTCCAGTGCACGGTGTAGGGCGAGCAGGACTTGCCGGTGATGTCGGAGCTCGCGGCATCCGTCACGATCATCAGCTTCTCGAACTGCTTCGACATCTCCATGCCGGCGAGCGCGGTCGCCGAGGTCGGCATGTCGATGACCATGTCGACGGCCTCGTTCTCGTACCATTTGCGCACGATCGCGGCGGCGATGTCGGCCTTGTTCTGCGGATCGGCGCTGATCACCTCGATCGGCTTGCCGAACATGCTGCCGCCGAACTCCTCGACCGCGAGCTTGGTGGCCTCGAGATTGCCCTGGCCGCCGATGTCCGAATAGACCGACGAGAAGTCGCTGAGCACGCCGATCTTGAGCGGGGCTTGGGCCTGGGCACAGGCAGGGACGGCGGTGAGGGCGAGAGCGGCAAGACCGAGAGCAGCAAGGCTGACGGCGGCAAGGCGCGTCCGTCCCTTGCGCGGGGCAAAGGTCATGGGTTTCCTCCGGATTGTTCTTGTGCGGACGAGAATGAGCGGGTGGCGCAGGCCCGGCAAGAGCAGGAGCTGCTCCACCACGGGCATTTCGTCGCGGCAACTGCTCAACCTGCCGTGGTGCGGAAATGGCCTGCCGTTGCACGAAAAACCGCGTTGTGGCGGACCAGGCGGGGGCCTGACGCGGGAATGGCCGCCGACGCCCGGCATGCCCATATCTTGACCTTTGGCCGGCCCGACAGTAGATATCTCGACAACCTGCAGCCGGCCCGCGATAAAAGCGGATATCCGGCGCGGCTTTTCACTCCCCGAACAAGCGAGCCCGTGGATTCGGCTCATCTCTCCGACAAGAGGGTGGGCCAAGGACGGCTGTTCGGTTTTCCCAGTCAACTCTTCAATCGTCCGATGACGGACGCGGACCCCTGACGATGGCTACCAGCCCGTTCAAATTCCTGCAGGAAGTGCGCTCGGAGACCGCCAAGGTCTCGTGGCCGAGCCGTCGCGAGGTCACCATCACCACGATCATGGTGTTCGTGATGGTGGCGCTGGCCTCGGTGTTCTTCTTCGCCGCCGATCAGATCATCCGTTATCTCATCACCCTCGTGCTGGGCATTCACTGATGGCAACCGCAACGCAAAGCTCCGACAAGCGCTGGTACATCGTCCACGCCTATTCGAACTTCGAGAAGAAGGTCGCGGAGTCGATCCGCGAGCAGGCCAAGCAGCGCAATCTCGAGGACCTGTTCGAGCAGGTGCTGGTGCCGATCGAGAAGGTCACCGAGGTGCGCCGCGGCCGCAAGATCGACGCCGAGCGCAAGTTCTTCCCCGGCTACGTGCTGGTGAAGATGAAGCTGACCGACGAGGCGTTCCACCTGATCAAGAATACGCCCAAGGTGACCGGCTTCCTCGGCGCCGAGAACAAGCCGATGCCGATCTCCGAAGGCGAGGCGATGCGCATCCTGAACCAGATGCAGGAAGGCGTGGAGCGGCCGAAATCCTCGGTGTCGTTCGAGATCGGCGAGAACGTCCGCGTCGCCGACGGCCCGTTCGCCTCGTTCTCTGGCGTGGTCGAGGAAATCGACGAGGCGCGCTCGCGGGTCAAGGTCGCGGTGTCGATCTTCGGCCGCGCCACCCCGGTCGAACTGGAATTCAACCAGGTCGAGAAGATCGTCGGTTAAGGGCCGGGCTGCCGGGTCTCTAGGCGTCCCGGGCTTTCCTTTTCGTCCGATCTCGTGTATCGGGCGCCCTTCGCTCCCCAACCGGGGGGCGATTTCGTTCGTGGGAGGCGTGACCGGCTTTGCCAGCCGGATGAAGCGCGCCGGACCACGGTCCCAAACCTCGCCTGAGGGTTTTGTCGCCCGAAGGCGTTGCGTTCGCATCAGGCAGAATCGCGAACGCATTGGAGAGTCATAATGGCAAAGAAAGTAACCGGTTACCTGAAGCTTCAGGTCCCGGCCGGTGCGGCCAACCCGTCGCCGCCGATCGGCCCCGCGCTGGGTCAGCGCGGTCTCAACATCATGGAGTTCTGCAAGGCGTTCAACGCGCAGACCCAGAAGGAAGAGAAGAACACCCCGATCCCGGTGGTCATCACCATTTATGCGGACCGGTCCTTCACCTTCGAGATGAAGACCCCGCCGATGTCCTACTTCCTCAAGCAGGCTGCCAAGATCCAGTCCGGCTCGAAGGCGCCGGGCCGCGACAAGGCCGGCAAGGTGACCAAGGCGCAGGTGCGCGAGATCGCCGAGAAGAAGATGAAGGACCTGAATTGCGACTCGATCGAGTCGGCCATGAAGATGGTCGAGGGCTCTGCCCGCTCGATGGGTCTGGAAGTTGCGGGGTAAGGCGCCATGGCACTCGGAAAGCGTTTGAAGAAGGCCCGCGAGGGCATCGATCGCACCAAGCTCTACCCGCTTGCTGACGCGATCAAGATGATCAAGGAGCGGGCCGTCTCGAAGTTCGACGAGACCATCGAGGTCTCGATCAACCTCGGCGTCGATCCGCGCCATGCCGACCAGATGGTCCGCGGCGTCGTCATGCTGCCGAACGGCACCGGCCGTACGCTCCGCGTCGGCGTGTTCGCCCGCGGCGCCAAGGCCGACGAAGCCAAGGCCGCCGGTGCCGACGTCGTCGGCGCGGAGGACCTGGTCGAGAAGGTGCAGAACGGCAACATCGACTTCGACCGCTGTATCGCCACCCCCGACATGATGCCGCTGGTCGGCCGTCTCGGTAAGGTGCTCGGTCCGCGCGGCATGATGCCGAACCCGAAGATCGGCACCGTGACCATGGACGTCGCCGGTGCCGTCAAGGGCGCCAAGGGCGGTTCGGTCGAGTTCCGCGTCGAGAAGGCCGGCATCATCCAGGCCGGCGTCGGCAAGGCCTCGTTCGCCGAGGACAAGCTGGTCGAGAACATCAAGGCGCTGGCGGATGCGGTCGTGAAGGCCAAGCCGGCGGGCGCCAAGGGCACCTACGTCCAGCGCGTCGCCGTCTCCTCGACGATGGGCCCGGGCGTCAAGGTCGAGCCGGGCACCGTGCTCGCCTGAGCGGCCAAGCATAGGTTAGATTGGGGAGGGCGGGATCGTTCATCGATCCCGCCCTTCGCATTTTGGAGTACCGGCCGACATGCCCGACAAGGTCCTGATCTATTCCCGCCTGCCGAAATCCTTGACCCAGCGCTTTGCCGGTCGGTTCGATCTGCTCGACAGCGGCGGCAAGCCGGCGCACGAGGTGTTTCCGGCGGACGAGGTCGCGCAGATCCGGGCGCTGATCACGGCCGGCGGCACGCCGCTGGGGGCTGCCGACATGGACAGGCTCCCGGCGCTCGGGGCCATCGTCTGCTATGGCACCGGTTACGACGGCGTCGACCTGAAGGCGGCCGCGGCCCGTAACATCGCCGTCGGCCACAGCCCGGGCGCCAATGCCGCGGCGGTCGCAGACGTCGCTGTGATGTTGATGCTGGCGACCACGCGGCGGCTGACGGTGGCAGACGCCTATGTCCGCGACGGGGGCTGGGCGTCCGCAAAACCATCGCCGCTGATGAAGCCGCCGCCCAGTCTCGCCGGCTGCAAGGTCGGCGTCTACGGCATGGGCGAGATCGGCCGCAAGATCGCGAGCCGCGTAGCCGCCTTCGAGACTGAGGTCGGCTATTTCAACCGCACCCGCTATGACGATCTGCCGTATCAATATTTCCCGAGCCTCGATGCGCTCGCCGAATGGTGCACCGTGCTGATGATCGCCGTCCGCGCCAGCGCCGAGACCACCCACGTCGTCAACGCCGACCTCCTCAAGAAGCTCGGCACCGACGGCCACATCGTCAACATCTCGCGCGGCTCGGTCATCGACGAGCGGGCGCTGGTGGCGGCGCTCAAGGAGGGTACCGTTGCCGGTGCCGGCCTCGACGTGTTCGAGACGGAGCCGCATGCGCCGGATGAGCTGACCTCCCTGCCCAACGTGGTGTTGACGCCGCATATCGGCGGCAACACCAGGGAGTCGCACGTCGCGATGCAGGCCTGCGTGGTGGCGAATCTCACAGCGTTCTTCGGCGGCGAGATGATGCCTTATCAAGTCAAGTAGCTCGTAGCCCGGGCGAGCGGAACGACCCGGGACGGACCATCCCCCATGTCGCTTTCGCCTTTGCGGGCTGTGGCTGACGCTGATGCGGGCTACGTCCAAAACGTTCCGCCCCGCGCAGAAATATTTTGACGCACTGCACATCTCTGTGAATTGCGAACCATTCTCGAATGCTTCTAACTCTTGCTGTTAGGACGACAGATAGTGCGAGGGGCCATGGCGGCGTTCACTTTGAAGATCAATGGGCGGGAGCATCAGGTTGATGTCGACCCCGGCACTCCCTTGCTCTGGGCCATTCGTGACAATGTTGGGCTGACCGGCACCAAATATGGCTGCGGCGTTGCGCAATGCGGGGCCTGCACAGTCTATATCGACGGCCAGACCGTGCGCTCGTGCTCGTTGCCGGTGTCGGCAGTCGGGAAGAGCGAGGTGACGACGATCGAGGGACTCTCCAGCAAAGAGGCGGTTGCCGTCCAGAAGGCATGGGCCGCGCATGATGTGCCACAATGTGGCTACTGCCAGTCAGGCCAGGTGATGAGCGCCGCCGCGCTGCTCAGCCTGACCCCGAAGCCCAGCGACCAGGACATCGATCTCGCAATGAACGGCAACATCTGCCGCTGCGCCAGCTATGTCCGCATCCGCGCCGCAATTCATTCGGCCGCCAAGACTCTGGAGGGCTGATCATGAACCTTCATGTGAAATCTGGAGCCGCTGCGACCTTGTCGCGCCGCTCGCTGTTGAAAGCCGGCGCTGGGTTCGTGCTCGCCACCTATGTCGCGCGCAACGGCGTCGCCTACGCGCAGGACGCTGCTGCGGCAAAATCCGTCAACATCGCGCCGAACACGTTTCTGGTGATCGGCCAGGACGACACCGTCACCGTTCTCTGCAAGCACATCGAGTTCGGACAGGGCCCGTTCACCGGCATGGCCACCCTGGTGGCCGAGGAGCTCGATGCCGATTGGTCGCAGATGCGCGCCGATCATGCGCCCTCGAATCCGGTGCTCTACAAGAATCTCTTGTTCGGGGTGCAGGGCACTGGCGGCTCGAGCGCGATCGCCAATTCCTACGAGCAGATGCGCAAGGTCGGCGCCGCCGCGCGCGCGATGCTGGTGGCTGCGGCTGCCGACGAATGGAAGGTGCCGGCCGAGGAGATCACGGTCGATAAAGGCATCGTTAGACATCCCTCCGGCAAGCAGAGCGGTTTCGGCGCGCTGGCCGCGAAGGCGATGCAACAGCCGGTGCCGGCGAACCCGCAGCTCAAGGATCCCTCCGCCTTCAAGCTGATCGGCAAGGAAGGCGCCGTGACCCGGCTCGACAGCGTGGCGAAGTCGAACGGCTCGGCCGAGTACACGCTCGACATCAAGGATCCGGGGACCTTGACCGTGCTGGTGGCGCGCTCGCCGCGGTTCGGCGGCAAGGTGGCCTCCTTCGACGCATCAGCAGCGAAGGCCGTGCCTGGCGTCGTCGACGTCAAGGAGGTGCCGAATGGCGTCGCCGTCTATGCCGAGGGCTTTTGGCCGGCCAAGATGGCACGTGACCTGCTCAAGATCACCTGGGACGACAGCAAGGCGGAGACGCGCGGCACGGCGCAGCTGCTGGAGGAGTTTCGCGCGCGTGCGAAGAAGCAGGGCGCGCTGGTCAAGCAGGAGGGCGACGTCGACGCCGAGATCGCCAAGGGCGGCAAGCTGATCGAGACCGAGTTCGTCTTCCCCTATCTGGCGCATGCGCCGATGGAGCCGATCAACGCATTCCTGCACTGGAAGGGCGACACGGCGTCGGCGCGCTACGGCAGCCAGTTTCCGACGCCTGATCACGCCGTGATCGCGCAGGTGCTGGGGCTCGACATCGCCAAGGTCGATCTCAAGACGATTCTCGCCGGCGGCAGCTTCGGCCGGCGCGCGCAGCAGTCGACCCATGTCGCCATGGAGCTGGCGCAGGTCGCCAAGGCGATCGGGCCGGGACGTCCGGTCAAGCTGGTGTGGACCCGCGAGGACGACATGCGCGGCGGCTACTACCGGCCGTTCAGCCTGCATCGCATGCGCGGCGTCGTTCGCGACGGCAAGATCGTGGCGTGGTCGGATACGATCGTCGGCCAGTCGATCATGAAGGGCTCGCCGTTCGAGGCGATGACCATGAAGAACGGTCTCGATGCGACGGCCTATGAGGGCTCGAACGAGATCCCGTACCAGGTGCCGAACTTCCGCTGCGACCTGCACCAGGTCGATGTCGGGGTGCCCGTGCTGTGGTGGCGCTCCGTCGGCCACACCCATACCGGCTACGCTGTCGAGGCGTTCGTCGATCAGCTGCTCGAAGCCGCCGGCCAGGATCCGGTGGAGGGGCGACTGGCGATGATGGCCGACAAGCCGCGTCACGCCGGTGTGCTCAAGGCGGTCGCCGAGCTCGCGGACTGGAAGGGCGCCAAGCTCGAGGCGGGCCGCGCCCGCGGCGTTGCCGTGGTCGAGAGCTTCAACACCTACGTCGCCCAGGTCGTCGAGCTGTCGATGGGCGCCGACGGACCGGTCGTGCACAAGGTCTGGTGCGCTGTCGACTGCGGCGTCGCGGTCAATCCCGACATCATCCGCGCCCAGATGGAGGGCGGCATCGGCTTTGCGCTGGGCCACATCCTCTATGCGCAGCAGCCGCTCGACGAGGGACGTCCGGTGTCGGGCAATTTCGATACCTACCGCTCGCTGCGCATCCACGAGATGCCCGAGATCGAGGTCGCGATCGTGCCGTCGACAGAGAAGCCATCGGGGGTAGGCGAGCCCGGCGTCCCGCCGCTCGGACCGGCCGTCGCCAACGCCATGGCGAAGCTCGGCCTGCCGCGCCCCACGCAATTGCCGATCCGGCCGGGAGACACTGCATGAGACTGGTTAGAACGGGGGCGATGGCGTTGCTCGCCGGCTGCCTGGCTGCGGTTGCCGTCGCGGCCTATCCGGGGCTTCAGCGCGCCTATGCCGCGCCCGAGGCGACCCGCGTGGCCAATGGCCTGAAGCCGGCAGCGGACTTCGCGAAGATCAAGAACAGGGAGGAGCGCGCGGTGGCGCTGTTCGAGGAGGCCGGCAAGGTGCTGCAGTCGCCGCGCTGCATGAACTGCCATCCGGCCGGCGATCGTCCGACCCAGACCGACAAGATGATTCCGCACCAGCCGCTGGTGGTCCGCGGCGAGGCCGGCATGGGCGCGCCCGGCGGGCTCGCCTGCACGACCTGTCACCACGAAGCCAATTTCGACCCGGCGCGCGTGCCCGGCAATCCGAAGTGGCAGCTGGCGCCGATCGAGATGGCCTGGCAGGGCCGATCGCTCGGCCAGATCTGCACCCAGATCAAGGACCCGAAGCTCAACGGCGGCAAGACCATGGCCCAGCTGATTCATCATATGGCTGAGGACGAACTGGTCGGCTGGGGCTGGAATCCGGGAGCAGGGCGGACGCCGGCGCCGGGCAGCCAGAAGCAGTTCGGCGAGCTGATCAAGGCCTGGGCCGATGCCGGTGGGGCCTGCCCGAAGGGGTAGGCGGCACGGCCCCGTCGGGTGCCACGGCACCCGACAGATCGCGCGAACGTTGCCATGCTCGTGACGTGACGAACTCCCTCCTCGTCATTGCGAGCGTGAGTGATGTTCGATGGCACGCCTTACGCCTATCTGCAGATCTGCGGCACACTGTGGATCGGAAATGAGTATGGGCCCGGTCAAGTGCCGATCTGGACGATGCGATATGGTGGGCCATCAGAGCCTTGATGCTTGACGGTGGACGCGAGTCATCAGGCATGGACGCGACGATCTGACCTCTACGCCTGCCGAACCACAAGCTCGCTGGTCATGGGAATTCCCCTCAGTGCGCCGAGCACCATGTTGTGGGAAATGGCGCGCTCATGGATCTTCTCGAGTTCGGCACGCGGCGCGGAGGAACTCAAGGTGGCGCGGAGGTGGAGGGATAGGTAGCAATGCCGGGCCTCGACGGGCGCCTCGAGCCCTTCGAGGCCATCGAATTCACCACGCGGGTCGAACACGCCTTCCGCGACGAACTCGGCCGAACGGAGATCGATGCCGGCATGCGCCGCCAGCATCGGATAGCCCGAGCCGGCACAGACGGCTGCAGCGGCGAAGATCTGTTCCCAGGGATAGACGACAGACGGGGCATTGTCCTTCAGGCACGCCGGCCGCTCCAGAAGCGGTGTTGTGTAGGGATCGCTTGACTGCGGATCGAAGCGGTAGCGGGCACGGTAGGTCCCGCGCACCGCATCGCCATGCTTCTTCATCACGGACACGATATCCTTCACCGTGCTGACAGCTTCTCCGAAAACTATGGGCATCCTTGCCTCCTTCCAATCCTGGGTTTCTAAGTCGCGCCATGGGATGCCGACGGCAGCGTTTTCCGTCCGGCATCCCGATTTTGGTACATTGCCGATAGTGTTCGCCTTATTTGGCAGGCGGAGTCGCTTGCGCGTCGCCGCCAAGCTCCTTCTTGAAGGTCTCAAAATCGACCTGCATGCCGTTGAAGATCGTGCTCCAGTGCCGGGCCACCGCGGCGATCGCGACGGCTTCCTCGATTTCGTCCTTCGTCGCACCTGCCCGCTTGGCGTTCTCGGTGTCTTCCCAGATGCAGTACCGACAGGGGATTTGAGCGGAGACGGCGAGTGAGATCAGAGCCTTCACCTTCGGCGGCAGGGCGGTTTCGTTCGAAAACTGCAGCGCCTTCACCTCGGCCCAGGCGCCCGGCAGCGCGGCTTTCGAAACCTGGTGGAGAAAGCCTGGCACCGTGCCGAGCGTCTGCTTGATGTCCTTGTAGGTGGCATCGACCTCTGCCTGGCCGGCCAGGCAGAGGCTGGATGCGAACACGGCCGCGCAGATGACGGCCGAAGCCAAAGCGCCCGTGAAGACCCGGTGTGACCGCCGCAACGGCCTACACTTATCCGGTGTGAGACGTCGGCCGTCATGAGCGCCGTCATTGCGACGAAGCAATCCAGACTTCCTTCTCGACCCTGGATTGCTTCGCTCGCAATGACGGGGGGAGAGACCGAGCGTGGGAACCCGCATGCTGCTCTCGCCTTCGCCTGTCAGGCGCTGGCGGATGCTCGTGGGGGCCTCGCGAACTGTCCAACTGGTGCGATTTTTGCTCTTGGGGGTCTTGGCAAGTCGCCGTGGACCCGTTAAAGAACCGGCTTCCGGGCGGGCTGGCATTTGCTGGCGCGCTCGTGCGCGCATTCCGAAAGCCTAGAGGATCAGTATTCCTTTTGAGGATATCCGTTTGGATGACCCGGAAGGAAGAAGGATCTTTCTGCTCTCGAATGCCGCAGGGGAGGTCGGTCCGCCGATCACCCCGATCCTGTCCGAGACTGCAGGCGCCGGCGCGGAATTCAATTTCCTCAATGGCTTAATCGTCCAGCCTGCATAGACGGGTGAAGACCGGATTTCGGCATGTCCACTGCCTCTGTCGTGGTGGCATGCAGGTTTGGTTCGAACCTCGACACTCCGTGGGCCGATAAAGCCTTGCGGAAGGGCAGGCTATTCATCGCCGTTTTGCCTTGCGTGTCCTCGGGTTCTTCCGTCCGGAGGTCAGGTTTGGTGGGGCGGCGGGTGCAACCCGGCGGTCCCGCTTTCGGGCGAAGGCCGCCAACCGGAGAGAGCTTGCTGTGGAACGAGCGGCAAAGAAAGAGGCGGTCGAGGAACTGCACGAGGTCTTCAAGACCACGGGCGTCGCGGTCGTCGCTCACTATTCCGGCCTCACCGTAGCCCAGATGCAGAAGCTGCGCATGCAGATGAAGCAGGCGGGCGCGTCGGTGAAGGTCTCGAAGAACCGTCTCGCCAAAATTGCTCTTGAAGGCACGGACGTCGTCGGCATCGGTCCCCTGTTGAAGGGGCCGACCGTGATCGCAACTTCGAACGATCCTGTCGCGGCGCCCAAGGTTGCCATGGAATTCGCCAAGGCGAACGAAAAGTTCGTCATCCTCGGCGGCTCCATGGGTAAAACCGTCCTGAATGTCGACAGCGTCAAGGCTCTCGCCTCGCTGCCGTCGCTGGACGAACTGCGCGGCAAGCTCGTCGGCCTGATCCAGGCTCCGGCGACCAAGCTCGCCCAGCTCGCCAACGCACCCGCGGCCAAGGTCGCGCGCGTCATTCAGGCTCATGCCTCAAAGGGCGAAGCGGCCTGACGCCCTTCGCAAACACTCAAAACCTGGTTTCGAACCGAACCATCTTAAGGAAGTAGATCAATGGCTGACTTGCAGAAAATCGTCGACGACCTGTCCTCGCTCACCGTTCTCGAGGCCGCCGAGCTCGCCAAGCTCCTGGAAGAGAAGTGGGGCGTGTCCGCCGCTGCCGCCGTCGCGGTTGCTGGCCCGGCCGCTGCCGCTGCCGCTCCGGCGGAAGAGAAGACCGAGTTCACGGTTGTCCTGGCCTCGGCCGGCGACAAGAAGATCGAGGTCATCAAGGAAGTCCGCGCCATCACCGGCCTGGGCCTGAAGGAAGCCAAGGACCTGGTCGAGGGTGCCCCGAAGCCGGTCAAGGAAGGCGTCAACAAGGAAGAGGCCGAGAAGATCAAGGCTCAGCTCGAGAAGGCTGGCGCCAAGATCGACCTCAAGTAATCGCAAGATTGCAGGCGGAGCCTTCCGGCGGCCTAAGGCAGGTCCGAAGGTTTCGAGAGATTATGGTGACCGGGCGGTAACATCGCCCGGTCATCATCGGAACAAAAGAGTTTTGCAGAGGTGTCGGGTCGGGCCGGGATACTGCAAAAGGCGTGCAACAGGATCGCCCGTTGCGGGCCGAACACGGAAAAGTGTGGAGATTTAGGGGCTTCCCCCTCGAATCTCGGCTATCGTCGGCCCATATTGGGTCGGCAGCACGAAAAGCCGGTTATCGGTGGAGTGGCGTCTCCGCCTTTAGACCGTTGGGAGATAGGCAATTTCGGGCTTTTGCAGTCCGTGACGAGATGGTTGTGACGAGCGGGTGCGCCCTCGCGCCTCGCGCGTCGTTTTGCGTTTTGCTGGTCTGAAGAACAGAGCTGGGACGTTTCCGTTCCGGCTTTGGGCCTCAGATCCTCGAAATGGATCGAAATTCAACCCGAAGGGGCGGTGGCAGCCGCTGTTTCGGAAGGTTCGCCCCTCCGGGCGACGAAATGAGAGGCCACGATGGCGCAGCAGACATTCACCGGTCGCAAACGCGTTCGCAAGTTCTTTGGACACATCAAGGAAGTCGCGGAGATGCCGAACCTCATCGAGGTTCAGAAGGCGTCCTACGACCAGTTCCTGATGGTGGACGAGCCCACGGGTGGGCGAGCGGATGAGGGCCTGCAGGCGGTGTTCCGCTCGGTGTTCCCGATCTCCGACTTTTCGGGCACCTCGATGCTGGAATTCGTCCGCTACGAGTTCGAGCCGCCGAAATACGACGTCGACGAGTGCCGCCAGCGCGGCATGACCTTCGCTGCGCCGCTCAAGGTGACCTTGCGCCTCATCGTGTTCGATATCGACGAGGAAACCGGCGCGAAGTCGGTGAAGGACATCAAGGAGCAGGACGTGTACATGGGCGACATTCCGCTCATGACCATGAACGGTACCTTCATCGTGAACGGCACCGAGCGCGTCATCGTCTCGCAGATGCACCGTTCGCCGGGCGTGTTCTTCGACCACGACAAGGGCAAGACCCATTCGTCGGGCAAGCTGCTGTTCGCTGCCCGCGTCATTCCGTATCGCGGCTCCTGGCTCGACATCGAGTTCGACGCCAAGGACATCGTGTTCGCGCGCATCGACCGTCGCCGCAAGCTGCCGGTGACGTCGCTGATGTTCGCGCTCGGCCTCGACGGCGAGCAGATCCTGTCGACCTTCTACAAGAAGCTGATCTACAAGCGCATCAAGGAAGGCTGGCGCGTTCCGTTCGACGCCAACCGGTTCCGCGGCTATTCGACCGTGAACGACCTGATCGACGCCGACACCGGCAAGGTCGTGCTCGAGGCCGGCAAGAAGCTCACCGTGCGCGCCGCCCGCCAGCTCCAGGAGAAGGGGCTGAAGGCGCTGCGCATGTCGGACGAGGAGCTGCTCGGCAACTACATCGCCGAGGATCTCGTCAATCCGAAGACGGGTGAGATCTACGCCGAGGCCGGCGAGGAGATCACCGACAAGCTGTTCAAGGTGCTGAACGAGCAGGGCTACAAGGACCTGCCGCTGCTCGACATCGACCACGTCAATGTCGGCCCCTACATCCGCAACACGCTGTCGGCCGACAAGAACATGACGCGTGAGGATGCGCTGTTCGACATCTACCGCGTGATGCGTCCGGGCGAGCCGCCGACGCTCGATTCGGCGCAGGCGATGTTCCAGTCGCTGTTCTTCGATGCCGAGCGCTACGACCTCTCCGCGGTCGGTCGCGTCAAGATGAACATGCGCCTCGAGCTCGATGCGCCCGACACCCAGCGCACGCTGCGTAAGGAAGACATCCTGTCGGTCATCAAGACCCTGGTAGACCTGCGTGACGGCAAGGGCGAGATCGACGACATCGACCATCTCGGCAACCGCCGCGTCCGCTCGGTCGGCGAGCTGATGGAGAATCAGTACCGCATCGGCCTGTTGCGCATGGAGCGCGCCATCAAGGAGCGTATGTCGAGCGTCGACATCGACACCGTGATGCCGCAGGACCTGATCAACGCCAAGCCTGCCGCCGCTGCCGTGCGCGAGTTCTTCGGCTCGTCGCAGCTGTCGCAGTTCATGGACCAGACCAACCCGCTGTCGGAGATCACCCACAAGCGCCGCCTGTCGGCGCTTGGACCGGGCGGTCTGACCCGCGAGCGCGCCGGCTTCGAGGTGCGCGACGTGCATCCGACGCATTACGGCCGCATCTGCCCGATCGAGACACCTGAAGGTCCGAACATCGGCCTGATCAACTCGCTGGCGACCTTCGCCCGTGTCAACAAGTATGGCTTCGTCGAGACGCCGTACCGCAAGGTCAAGGACGGCCGGGTCACCGACGAGGTGGTGTATCTGTCGGCCATGGAGGAGGGGCGCTACCGCGTCGCGCAGGCCAACGTGCCGCTCGATGCCAAGGGCCGCTTCACCGAGGACCTCGTGGTCTGCCGTCACGCCGGCGAAGTCGTGCCGATGACGCCCGACAAGGTCGACTACATGGACGTGTCGCCGAAGCAGCTGGTTTCGGTGGCCGCGGCGCTGATCCCGTTCCTCGAGAACGACGACGCCAACCGCGCGCTGATGGGCTCGAACATGCAGCGCCAGGCGGTGCCGCTGGTTCGCGCCGAGGCGCCGTTCGTCGGTACCGGAATGGAAGGCGTCGTGGCCCGTGACTCGGGCGCCGCGATCGCGGCGCGCCGCTCCGGCGTGATCGACCAGATCGACGCCACCCGCGTCGTCATCCGCGCCACGGAGGATCTCGATCCGACCAAGTCGGGCGTCGATATCTACCGGCTGATGAAGTATCAGCGCTCGAACCAGTCGACCTGCATCAACCAGCGTCCGCTGGTGAAGGTCGGCGACATCGTCAAGAAGGGCGACATCATCGCTGACGGTCCGTCGACCGATCTCGGTGAGCTCGCGCTCGGCCGCAACGTGCTGGTCGCGTTCATGCCGTGGAACGGCTACAACTTCGAGGACTCCATCCTGCTCTCCGAGCGGATCGTGAAGGAGGACGTCTTCACCTCGATCCACATCGAGGAATTCGAGGTGATGGCCCGCGACACCAAGCTGGGTCCGGAGGAAATCACGCGCGACATTCCGAACGTGTCGGAAGAGGCGCTGAAGAACCTCGACGAAGCCGGCATCGTCTATATCGGCGCGGAAGTGCGCGCCGGCGACATCCTGGTCGGCAAGATCACGCCGAAGGGCGAGAGCCCGATGACGCCGGAAGAGAAGCTGCTGCGTGCCATCTTCGGCGAGAAGGCCTCTGACGTGCGCGACACCTCGCTGCGGGTGCCGCCGGGCGTGCAGGGCACGATCGTCGAAGTGCGCGTGTTCAACCGGCACGGCGTCGACAAGGACGAGCGTGCGCTGGCGATCGAGCGGGAAGAGATCGAGCGTCTGGCCAAGGACCGCGACGACGAGCAGGCGATCCTGGACCGCAACGTCTACAGCCGTCTCGCCGACATGCTGGATGGCCGTCAGGGCATCTCCGGTCCGAAGGGCTTCAAGAAGGACACCAAGATCACGCGCGCGGTGCTCGACGAGTATCCGAAGTCGCAGTGGTGGCTGTTCGCCTCGCCGAACGACAAGCTGATGGCCGAGATCGAGGCCATGCGGAAGCAGTACGACGAGTCGAAGAAGGGGCTGGAACAGCGCTTCCTCGACAAGGTCGAGAAGCTGCAGCGTGGCGACGAGCTGCCGCCAGGCGTGATGAAGATGGTCAAGGTCTTCGTTGCGGTGAAGCGCAAGATCCAGCCGGGCGACAAGATGGCCGGCCGTCACGGCAACAAGGGCGTCGTCTCCAAGATCGTGCCGATCGAGGACATGCCGTTCCTCGAGGACGGCACGCATGCGGACATCGTGCTGAACCCGCTGGGCGTGCCCTCGCGCATGAACGTCGGACAGATCCTCGAGACGCATCTCGGCTGGGCCTGCGCCGGCCTCGGCAAGCGCATCGCCCAGACGGTCGATGCCTACCTGTCGAAGCAGGACGTGAAGCCGCTGAAGGAGACCTTGAAGCGGATCTACGGCGATGACGAGACCATCAAGTCGCTCAACGACAACGAGTTGATCGAGCTTGGTCACAATCTGAGCCGTGGCGTGCCGATCGCCACACCGGTGTTCGACGGCGCCAAGGAGGCCGACATCGAGGAGATGTTGAAGCTCGCCGGCCTCGACGCATCCGGTCAGTCGACGGTCTATGATGGCCGCACCGGCGATGCGTTCGATCGCAAGGTGACGGTCGGCTACATCTATATGCTGAAGCTGCACCATCTGGTCGACGACAAGATCCATGCGCGTTCGATCGGCCCGTACTCGCTGGTCACCCAGCAGCCGCTGGGCGGCAAGGCCCAGTTCGGCGGCCAGCGTTTCGGCGAAATGGAGGTGTGGGCGCTCGAAGCCTACGGCGCGGCCTACACGCTGCAGGAGATGCTGACGGTGAAGTCGGACGACGTCGCCGGCCGCACCAAGGTCTACGAGGCGATCGTGCGCGGCGACGACACGTTCGAGGCCGGTATTCCGGAATCGTTCAACGTGTTGGTCAAGGAAATGCGCTCGCTCGGCCTCAACGTCGACCTGCACAACTCCAAGCTCGGACCGGCGCCGACGTCGGAAGCCGCCGAGTAGTTCAAGAGGTCAGGCCCGGCCGTCTCGGACGGCCGGGTGCCGGCGCCTTCCCCCGCGGGTCAGGACAAGGCGCCCGTTGAGAGATTTTCGAATTTGCGGCCGACCCCCGATCGGCCCGCGAGGAGAATACGATGAACCAAGAAATTATGAATCTCTTCAATCCGACGACGCCGGCTCAGGTCTTCGACCAGATCCGGATCTCGATTGCGTCTCCGGAGAAGATTCTGTCCTGGTCCTACGGCGAGATCAAGAAGCCGGAAACGATCAACTACCGCACCTTCAAGCCCGAGCGCGACGGCCTGTTCTGCGCCCGCATCTTCGGGCCGATCAAGGACTACGAGTGCCTGTGCGGCAAGTACAAGCGGATGAAGTACAAGGGCATCATCTGCGAGAAGTGCTCGGTCGAGGTGACCCTGTCGCGCGTCCGGCGCGAGCGCATGGGCCATATCGAGCTCGCCGCTCCCGTCGCGCACATCTGGTTCCTGAAGTCGCTGCCCTCGCGCATCGGCCTCCTGCTCGACATGACGCTGAAGGATCTCGAGCGGATCCTGTACTTCGAATACTACGTCGTTCTCGAGCCGGGTCTGACCGCGCTCAAGGACCGTCAGCTCTTGTCCGAGGACGAGTATCTCAAGGCGCAGGACGAATACGGCCAGGACAGCTTCACCGCCATGATCGGCGCGGAGGCCATCCGTGAGCTGCTGCGCGGCCTCGAGCTGGAGAAGCTCGAGCAGACGCTGCGTGCGGAGATGCAGGAGACCGACTCCGACATCAAGCACAAGAAGCTCGCGAAGCGTCTGAAGATCGTCGAGGCCTTCCGCCACTCCGGCAACAAGCCGGAATGGATGATCATGACCGTGGTGCCGGTGATCCCGCCGGACCTGCGGCCGCTGGTCCCGCTCGACGGTGGCCGCTTCGCGACCTCCGACCTCAACGACCTCTACCGCCGCGTCATCAATCGCAACAACCGTTTGAAGCGGCTGATGGAGCTGCGCGCGCCGGACATCATCATCCGCAACGAGAAGCGCATGCTTCAGGAAGCGGTGGATGCGCTGTTCGACAACGGCCGCCGTGGCCGCGTCATCACCGGCGCCAACAAGCGTCCGTTGAAGTCGCTCGCCGACATGCTCAAAGGCAAGCAGGGCCGCTTCCGTCAGAACCTGCTCGGCAAGCGCGTCGACTATTCCGGTCGCTCGGTCATCGTGGTCGGTCCGGAGCTGCGCCTGCACCAGTGCGGCCTGCCGAAGAAGATGGCGCTCGAGCTGTTCAAGCCGTTCATCTATTCGCGGCTCGATGCCAAGGGCCTGTCGACGACGGTCAAGCAGGCCAAGAAGCTGGTCGAGAAGGAGCGCCCCGAGGTCTGGGACATCCTGGACGAGGTCATCCGCGAGCATCCGGTGCTGTTGAACCGCGCGCCGACGCTGCATCGCCTCGGCATCCAGGCGTTCGAGCCGGTGCTGATCGAAGGCAAGGCGATCCAGCTGCATCCGCTGGTGTGCTCCGCGTTCAACGCCGACTTCGACGGCGACCAGATGGCCGTCCACGTTCCGCTGTCGCTCGAAGCGCAGCTGGAAGCGCGCGTCCTGATGATGTCGACCAACAACATCCTGCATCCGGCCAACGGTCAGCCGATCATCGTGCCGTCGCAGGACATCGTGCTCGGTCTCTACTACGTCTCGATCATGCGCGAAGGCATGCCCGGCCAGGGCATGGCGTTCGGCAACATGGCCGAGCTCGAGCATGCGCTGCACGCCAAGGCCATCCATCTCCACAGCAAGATCAAGTATCGCTGGGAGGGCATGGACGAGACCGGCAAGGTCGCCAAGCGCTGGATCGAAACCACCGCGGGCCGCGTCATGCTCGGCAATCTCTTGCCGAAGCATCCGCGCGTCACGTTCGAGGTCATCAACAAGCTGATGACCAAGCGCGAAATCTCGGGCGTGATCGATCAGGTCTATCGTCACTGCGGCCAGAAGGAGACGGTGATCTTCTGCGACCGCATCATGGCGCTCGGCTTCTACAACGCCTTCAAGGCGGGCATCTCGTTCGGCAAGGACGACATGGTCGTGCCGGCGGGCAAGTGGAAGATCGTCGACACCACCCGTACGCTGGCGAAGGATTTCGAGCAGCAGTACAATGACGGTCTGATCACCCATGGCGAGAAGTACAACAAGGTCGTCGACGCCTGGTCGAAGGCCAGCGAAGAGATCGCCAAGGAGATGATGAAGGAAATCTCCGTCACCAAGAAGACGGCGACGGGGGCGGATGCCGACATCAACTCGATCTACATGATGTCGCATTCCGGTGCCCGCGGTTCGCCGGCCCAGATGCGTCAGCTCGCCGGCATGCGCGGCCTCATGGCCAAGCCGTCGGGTGAGATCATCGAGACGCCGATCATCTCGAACTTCAAGGAAGGTCTGTCGGTTCTCGAGTACTTCAACTCGACCCACGGCGCCCGCAAGGGCCTCGCGGACACCGCGTTGAAGACCGCGAACTCGGGCTACCTGACCCGTCGTCTGGTCGACGTCGCGCAGGATTGTATCATCACGCAGGACGATTGCGGCACCCATCTCGGCATCAAGATGCGCGCCATCGTCGATGCCGGCACGGTCGTGGCTTCGCTCGGCTCGCGCATCCTGGGCCGCGTGCCCTGCGATGACGTGCGTGATCCCGCGACCAACGCCGTGCTGGTCAAGGCCGGCACGCTGATGGAGGAGAGCCACATCGACGCCATCCAGCAGGCTGGCGTGCAGGAGGTGAAGATCCGCTCTGCGCTGACGTGCGAGCTCGTCAACGGCATCTGCAAGATGTGCTACGGCCGCGATCTGGCGCGCGGCACGCCGGTCAACCATGGCGAGGCTGTCGGCGTCATCGCCGCGCAGTCGATCGGTGAGCCCGGCACCCAGCTGACGATGCGCACCTTCCACATCGGCGGCGCAGCGCAGCTGAACGAGCAGTCCTTCGTGGAATCGAACTTCGAAGGCAAGGTGGTCATCAGGAACAAGTCGATCGCTCGCAACAGCGAGGGTCACCTGATCGCGATGGTCCGCAACATGGTCGTGACGATCGTCGACCCCGACGGCACCGAGCGTGCGACGCACCGTATCCAGTACGGCTCGCGCATGCACGTCGACGACGGCGACATGATCAAGCGCGGCCAGCGCATCGCCGAGTGGGATCCCTATACCCGCCCGATCCTCACGGAAGCGGAGGGCACGATCGGGTTCGAGGATCTGACCGAAGGTCTGTCGATCTCGGAAACGCTCGACGAATCCACCGGTATTGCCAAGCGCGTGGTCATCGACTGGCGTGGAACGCGCGGTGGCGCGGATCTGCGTCCGGCGATCGTGATCAAGGGCAAGGACGGCAAGGTGCTCAAGCTCGCCCGCGGCGGCGATGCCCGCTACATGCTGTCGGTCGACGCGATTCTTTCTGTCGACGTCGGTGCGACGGTGAAGCCAGGCGACATCCTGGCGCGTATCTCGACCGAAAGCGCCAAGACGCGCGACATCACCGGCGGTCTGCCGCGGGTGGCGGAGCTGTTCGAAGCGCGCAAGCCGAAGGATGCCGCGATCATCGCTGAGATCGCCGGCACCATCCGGTTCGGTCGCGACTACAAGAACAAGCGTCGCATCTCGATCGAGCCGGTCGACAAGACCGAGGAGCCGCGCGAGTACCTGATCCCGAAGGGCAAGCACATCCATCTGCAGGATGGCGACATCGTCGAGAAGGGCGACTTCATCGTCGAAGGCAACCCCGCGCCGCACGACATCCTGGCGATCAAGGGCATCGAGGAGCTCGCGGCCTATCTGGTCAACGAGATCCAGGAGGTCTACCGGCTGCAGGGCGTGCTCATCAACGACAAGCACATCGAGGTGATTGTCCGTCAGATGCTGCAGAAGGTGGAGATCGCCGACCAGGGCGACACCGACATGATCTCGGGCGAACAGGTCGACAAGATCGAGTTCGACCTGCTCAACGCGAAAGCCGTGGAGGAGGCGAAGAAGCCGGCCACAGGCACTCCGGTTCTGCTCGGCATCACCAAGGCGAGCCTGCAGACCCGGTCGTTCTTCTCGGCGGCCTCGTTCCAGGAGACCACCCGCGTCCTCACCGAGGCGGCGGTCAACGGCAAGATCGATCCGCTCGAGGGTCTCAAGGAGAACGTCATCGTCGGCCGTCTGATCCCGGCTGGCACCGGCGCCTCGATGGCCCGCATCCGCGAAGTCGCCTTGAAGCGCGACAAGCTGATTCTCGACGAGCGCGAGAAGCAGGCGGCGATCGTGCCGGCGCAGCCCGAGCCTCAGCCGCTCGCTCTGCCGCCGGCAGAGTAAACGGACGATTGCGGCAGACCCTGACGGTGTTGGGGTCTGCCGTGCGTTCATCACGCGTAGAAAAGGCCGGCGGTTGCCGGCCTTTTTTTGACATTTTCTTCTCCTGTTGCCGCGCTGCTGCCCCGTTGTTCATCTTCCCTTCAGGGACAGAGGTGCTCTTGGAAGCATCAGATCCGCTGAGCTGATTTCCGTCGACTCCCGTGGCGATGCGCCGATTTGCTCCGGCGCAAATCTTTTGCGGGCCGGGTACGCTATGGCCGATCGAGCCCCGAGGGTGGCAGGACCCCTGATATGGACGACCGGCAACGTCGCTGACAGCCGGAGATGGCGGAACTTAGATGCTTGACCTTGCGATTGTTGGTGGCGGTCCGGGTGGACTGATGAGCGCCTGGTACCTGAGGCGCAAACTCGGCGATCTCTGCAAGGTGACGATCTTCGAGGCATCCGACCGGCTCGGCGGCAAGATCGTGACGCGCAAGTTCGATACCGCACCGGCGATGTATGAGGCTGGTGTCGCAGAAATCTACGACTACTCGATGACCGGCCCTGATCCGCTGCGCGAGCTGATCCAGCATTTCGGTCTGCAGACGATTCCGATGGATGCGCTGCAGGTCCAGCTCGACGGCGAGCTGCTCGACGACGTGCCCGGGCTGCGCCGCAAGTACGGCCCGAAGACGGCCGCTGCCGTCGAGGCGTTCCGCAAGCGTTGTACGGAGGTAATGTCGCCGGTCGAATATTACGAAGGCGTCGGCGCCCACGATAACGAGCACCCCTGGGCCTACAAGACCTGCGAAGAGCTGCTCGACGAGGAGGTCGAGGATCCCACGGCCAAGCGCTTCTTCAAGGTGATGTCGCGCTCCGACCTCGCGACCGAGGCCCACAACACCAACGGCCTCAATGCGCTCAAGAACTTCGTGATGGATATCGACGACTATATCGGCCTGTACTCGATCCAGAACGGCAATGAGCAGCTGATCGAGTGCCTTCGCTCGGAGGTTGATGCTGACATCAAACTCAATCATCGCGTGCTCCGCATCGGCAAGACCGAGCAGGGCCGCTACCGGCTCAACATGATGAACGGCAAGGGGCCGGAGACGCGCGAGTTCGATCTCGTGTTGGTGTGTCTGCCGCATTCCTGGCTGTCGACGGTCGGCTGGGACGGCGAGAAGCTGCGCCAGTCCATGGTCAAGCACATCGCCTATTTCGATCGTCCCGCGCATTATCTGCGCGTCTCGATCCTGTTCGACGAGCCGTTCTGGGGCGAGAAGATTCCGGGCTCCTGGTTTATGTCGGAGGCGTTCGGCGGCTGCTGCATCTACAACGAGGGCTCGCGCCACGACGTCGGCAAGCACGGCGTGCTGAACTGGCTGATCGCGGGCTCGGATGCGCTCGCCTTCGCCAATCTGTCGGACCAGGAGCTGATCGATGCCGCGCTGAAGTCGCTCCCAGCGGCGCTCGGCGACGCGCGCGCGCACTTCATGGAAGGCAAGATCCATCGCTGGCTGTCGTCGGTCAACGCGCTGCCCGGCGGTCTGCCGGTGCGCGACGTCATGACCAATCACCGGCCTGAGCCGAAGGAGCACCCCGGTATCGTCGTGGTCGGAGACTACCTGTTCGACTCGACCTTGAACGGGCTGCTCGATTCCTCGGATGCGGCCACCGACATCATCCTGACCGAGATGATGCGGCTGCGCCGCGCCCGCTCGCAGGCCGAGATGCCGCTGTCGGACAAGATCGACCGCGACTATTTCGACAATTATCGCGGGCAGGGGCCGTACAGCGAAGCGTGGTCGCAGTTCACCGATCCGGACTATCTGACCAGCCTGATCAAGATCGTCTGGAACCGGGCCGGCAAGGGCAAGGGCTACAAGCTCCTGGTCGCCGGCTCCGCGAGCGGCGAGCTGGTGGGAGCGCTCCGCGAGCGCGGCATCGATGCCTGGGGCATCGAGAACAACCGCTACATCCATGGCAAGACGCCGAAGGCGCTGAAGAAGTACAACAAGCTCGGCTCGATCACCGACATGCCGTTCAAGACCGGTGAGTTCGATTTCGTGTTCGAGACCAGCCTCTGCCACCTCGGTGACAAGCAGGTTGCGCGCGCGGTCCGCGAGCTCAACCGCGTCGTCAAGACCGGCCTCGTGTTCGGCTCGATCACCTCGGACATGGCCCCGGCGCTGGTCGACCGCTACGACCTGCTGCGTGGGGTCAAGAAGCTCGGCACCTGGTGGGAGTGGTCGGAGCTGTTCTTCGGCAACGGGTTTGATCTGGCCATGCACCGCCGCGATTGCACCGACGAGGTGTGGGCTGCGACGCTCGCGGCCAACAAGGGGCCCGGTCAGTGGTACGCCGACGCCGACAGCCTGCGCTATTCGTTCTTCGACAAGGTCGAGGACGAAGATTGAGGACGCTGGCCGCGGCGCTGTGCAGATGTTAAAGGCCTGACGCGCAAGGCTGGCGCTCTCGTCGGCCGCGCTGCTTCGGTTGGTTGCATGGCGCCCAAGAAACCAGAGTCAGAGTCGAGACCGGCTTCCAAATCAGGCTCGAAACGAGGTTCGAAATCCAATTCGACCTCGGCGCCGCCCGGTCAGGCCGCGGACGATCGGATTGCCGGCGAGCGAATTGCGGCTGCCGCGGGCGCCGCAGCCGAGATCGCGAAGCGGCTTTCTGGAACCGCCGCGCCCCAAGCGCCGCAGGCACCCCAAGCGCCGGAAACACCGCTCGCCGCCAACGCGCCGCTGGCAGCCGAAGCGCAGCACACATCTGAAGCGCCGCAGCTCTCCGAGCCGTCGCAGGCCGCCAAAGTGCCGGAGGCGGCCAAACCGCCGCAGGCATCCAAGCCGCCGCAGGCCACCAAGCCACCACAGGCAAGCAAGCCTGCGCCGCCGCCCTCCGACGATGAGGACGGCGAGGACGAGGGCGACGATCTCGACGACGATGACGACGACGAGGATCTCGTCGTCTATACGGCCCGCGAGGCCGCCGGCGCGCTTGCGACGATCTACGGCTTCGTCAGGCCGCTGCTGGCCAAATACAAGAAGATGCTGGCCTTCGTGGCGATCGGCGTGCTGATCGAGACGCTGTTCAACGTCATCATGCCGCTCAGCCTCAAGTTCCTGATCGACGATGCGCTCGGCGAGGAGGATTTCGAGGCGCTCTATCGCATCCTCGGCGTGCTGGCCGTTGCGGGCATCTTCACCTCGATCGTTGCCGTGCTCTACGAGCGCTGGGATGCGCGTCTGGCGGCCTGCGTCATCTCGGATGTCCGCACCCGTCTGTTCGACCACGTGCAGAACCTGCCGGCCGCCTATTTCCAGCGCACCAAGCGCGGCGAGATCTTGTCGCGCTTCTCGGTCGACATGTCGGCGTTCGAGAACGTCGTGAAGAGTTTCGCCAACAGCGCTGTGCTGCCGTTCCTCGAGCTGATTGCGGGCATCATTCTGATGCTGTTCCTCAACTGGCAGCTCGCTGCGATCGCGCTGCTGGTGTTTCCGATCACCCTGATCGGCCCGCGCATCCTGACGCCGAAGGCGGTTCAGGCCAATTACGAGCAGAAGCTGAACGAGGCGTCGCTGCTCGGCGTGATCCAGGAGAACATCGCGGCGCAAGCCGTCATCAAGGCCTTCAGCCTGCACCGCAAGGTATTCGGCTGGTTCAGCTTCCGCAACGACGCGGCGCGGCGCAAGATGGCCGATGCGATGTTCCTGTCGACCATGGTCGAGCGCACCGTCACGATCTCCGTGCTGCTGCTGCATCTCGTCGTGCTCGCCCTCGGCGCCTATCTCGCCACCAAGGGCCAGATCACGATCGGCACCTTCGTCACCTTCGAGAGCGCGTTCTGGGAGGTGTCCTACAACATCGCCCATGTCATGCACTTCGTGCCGGTGTCGATTTCCTCGGCGGCCGCAATCCGGCACATGCAGGAGCTGCTGGACGAGCCGACCCGCGGCGCCGACCGGCCGGGCGCGCCGGATCTGCCCCGCATCAGCCACGACATCACCTTCGAGCGCGTGACCTTCCAGTACGAGGGCAGCCAGACGCCGGTGCTCGACAATCTCAGCCTCAAGCTCGACGTCGGCAAGCGGATCGCGATCGTCGGTCCGTCGGGCTCGGGCAAGAGCACGCTGCTCAACCTGATCCTGCGACTCTACGTGCCCAACGAAGGCCGCGTCACCATCGACGGCGTCGACATCCGCAGGGTCACGCGCGATTCGCTGCGCGGCAGCATGGCCGTGGTGTTCCAGGAGAACATGCTGTTCAACATGTCGCTGCGGGAGAACATCCGGCTCGGCAAGGAGGGCGCCACCGACGCCGAGGTGGAGGAGGCGGCCAAGAAGGCCGAGATCCACCGCTACATCATGAGCCTGCCGCAGAAATACGACACGCTCGTCGGCGAGCGCGGCGACACGCTGTCCGGCGGCCAGCGCCAGCGCATCGCAATCGCCCGCGCCATCATCCGCAATCCCTCCGTGCTGCTGCTCGACGAGGCGACCTCGGCGCTCGACCAGACCACGGAAGCCGCAATCAACCGCACCCTGCTCAAGGTCGCCAAGGGCCGCACCATGATCTGGTCGACCCACCGCCTGACCTCGGTGGTCGAGATGGACGAGATCATCGTCATCTCTAGCGGCCGGGCGATCGAGCGCGGCAGCCACGCCGAGCTCTTGGCCAAGAACGGTGTCTATCGCAAGCTGTGGGACGACCAGGGCCACCAGCCGAGTCGGGCCGATCAGGCCGACGACGACAGCGATGAAGACGACGATGAGGATGATGACGACGACGACGAGGAATAAGCGTTGAGCGGCGCAATGGTCTTCGTCAGCCGCTGCCGCGTGCCGCGGCCGAGCGAGACTGCAAAGCGTGCCCAGCGCTGCGCCTGCCAATAGGGTCTGGTCCCGATCGAGACGGATCTGAAATTCCAGGCCTTCTCGAGCGACCACGCATCGCAGGCCATCTTGACCGGGTCCGCATAGAAGGCCGCGATCTTGGCCTCGCCCATGCCGTCAGTCGCCAGCCAGCGCGGAATGTGGACGTTGCAGAGGCGCTCGACATCGGTGAACACCTTGTCGGAGCCGGTGCCGGTGACGGGGCAGGTGGTGCAGAAGGCGTCGCCGACGAGCACCACGCCGGGCATGCGATATCCGCTGTTGGTGATCAGATCGGCCGGCCGGACCTTCACCTCGCCGCTCACGGCGTACTCGCCAGTGATCCGCCGCAGGCCGGGCAGGGCGGTCGTCAGCGTTTCGACCGGGGCGCGCCGGATCGCCCGCAGCCAGGGATCATCCACCTCGCGATAGGCGAACAGGTTCGCCCGCATGCGCTCGCCGATCGGGAACAGGGTGATGTAGGGCACCCGCGCACTGGCCCGCTCCTGGAAGTAGGTCATGGCCGGGAACGGGAAGGCGGCGCGGCCGACCGGCGTCAGGTCGAAGCCGATCGAGACGGAATGGGCGGGGCTGGCGATCTTGCGGGTGATTCCCAGCATGTGCCGCAGCCCAACGTTCAGCCCGTTGGCGAGCACGACGAGGCGGGCCGAGATCGTCTGCCCGTTGGACAGCACGACCGACTGGCGATCCTCGCCTAGTGTGATCGCCACGGCCTTGGCGACGATTCGCGTCACAGGGCCACGGATCTCGTCACGCACGGCCGTCACCAGCGTATCGTACGGGATGCCATATTGCTGGACTGGCGCCCGTTCGAGCATGTAGCCGAATCGGGCGATCCAGTTCTCCGGGGCCAGGGTGGCTTGGGTTAACACCTTGTCGGCGATTCCGGTGCGACGGAACCGGTCGATCTGCCCGGCACCGGAGATCTTCTCGATTCGAAAGTCGGCCGGGTAGATCGCATGGGGATCGACCAGAATCGCCGGGATGCCCGCACGCCCGAGCATGGCGGCCGTGATCGCGCCGGCCAAGCCGCCGCCAATGATCGCAATATCGGTATATTCTGTCACCGGGCGCCTCGTCTTGGCGCCATCCTTGTCGGCCAAAGCCGAAAAAAGCCTTATCTTCAATGTCTCTGGATATGTCCGGGGTTGGAGAGGTGACTGCGCAGGCGCGGGCAGGGCTCTGCGGTCTACAGATACCTTAGACGCGGGGGCACCGTCGGAGCGGAAACTGCAGCGGCCAGAAGCGCTTCTTTGAGCGTCTTGCGGCGTCGTTTTGCTTGACTTGGATATTTACCGCTTATAAAAGGCCGGCACTCAACGACAGGCGGTGAGCTTCGCCAGCGTCGGTACGGATCACCCAGACCACCCAGAACAGGGTGGGACGGGCACCACCCTCGACGAATGCCGCTCAAACGCTGTCGATCATAGCTAGGCAATGCCAAAACGATATTAGATCTCTCGAGCTCGTTCTCCTGAGACCAATTTCGGATGCATGACCTCGGTAGGCCGCCCGCCAGCGCAAGCTGACTGGTGGTGATCGCGGTCCTCTGTGGCGTCAAGCGCTTTCCGTTCAGCGATGAACGGTTGGCGCGATTTCGTTTTGCGTGGGTTTTGATCGCGCGAACGGCCCGGTGAGGCGGGGAACCTCGAACAGAATTTGCGGAAGCCGGTCGCGGTCTCCGTGCGAACGTTGAGAAGGGTGAAGGCCAAGATGCCGACGATCAACCAGCTGATCGCAAATCCGCGCGAAGTGCAGAAGTCGCGCAAGAAGGTGCCGGCGCTGCAGCAGTCGCCGCAGAAGCGTGGCGTTTGCACGCGCGTCTACACCACGACCCCGAAGAAGCCGAACTCGGCGCTTCGTAAGGTCGCCAAGGTGCGCCTGACCAACGGCTTCGAGGTGATCGGCTACATCCCGGGTGAAGGCCATAACCTGCAGGAGCACTCGGTGGTCATGATCCGCGGCGGCCGCGTCAAGGACTTGCCGGGCGTGCGCTACCACATCCTCCGCGGCGTGCTGGATACCCAGGGCGTCAAGAACCGTAAGCAGCGCCGTTCGAAGTATGGCGCGAAGCGTCCGAAGTAAGACGTTCGAGAGAAGCGGGAACAAGATCACATGTCGCGTCGCCATTCAGCCGAAAAGCGTGAAGTGCTTCCGGATCCGAAGTTCGGGAACATCATTGTCACCAAGTTCATGAACTCGGTGATGTACGCCGGCAAGAAGTCGGTCGCCGAAGGTATCGTCTACGGCGCGTTCGGCATCATCGAGGCCAAGACCAAGCAGAGCCCGCTGACGGTGTTCGAGCAGGCCCTCGAAAACGTCATGCCGACCATCGAGGTCCGCTCCCGCCGCGTCGGCGGCGCGACCTACCAGGTGCCGGTCGAAGTTCGTTCGACCCGCCGGCAGGCGCTGGGCATCCGCTGGCTGATCTCGGCCGCGCGCGACCGCAACGAGAAGACGATGACCGAGCGGCTTTCGGCGGAGCTGCTCGATGCCTCCAATAACCGGGGCAACGCCGTGAAGAAGCGTGAAGACGTGCACCGGATGGCTGAAGCCAACCGCGCCTTCTCGCACTATCGCTGGTAACGGCGAAACCGACGGAAATCAGGGAACACACCCATGCCCCGCCAACACGCCATCGAAGACTATCGCAACTTCGGCATCATGGCGCATATCGACGCCGGTAAGACGACCACGACCGAGCGCATCCTCTATTACACCGGCAAGAGCCACAAGATCGGCGAAGTGCACGAAGGTGCCGCGACGATGGACTGGATGGAGCAGGAGCAGGAGCGTGGCATCACGATCACCTCCGCTGCGACCACCGCGTTCTGGAACGGCAAGCGCCTGAACATCATCGACACCCCCGGTCACGTCGACTTCACCATCGAGGTCGAGCGCAGCTTGCGCGTGCTCGACGGCGCCGTCTGCGTGCTCGACTCCAACCAGGGCGTCGAGCCGCAGACCGAGACCGTCTGGCGTCAGGGCGACAAGTACAAGGTGCCGCGCATCGTCTTCGCGAACAAGATGGACAAGACCGGCGCCGACTTCTTCAAGTGCCTGTCCGACATCGTCGATCGCCTGGGTGCGAAGCCGGTGGCTATTCAGCTGCCGATCGGCGCGGAGAACAACTTCAAGGGCTGCATCGATCTCGTGACGATGAAGGCGATCGTCTGGAACGACGAGGCGCTCGGCGCGAAGTTCGACTACGCCGAGATTCCGGCTGATCTCGCCGATCAGGCCAAGGAATATCGCGAGAAGCTGGTGGAAGCCGCCGTCGAGCTCGACGACGACGCCCTGGCTGCGTTCCTGGACGGCAACGAGCCGGACGAGGCGACCCTGAAGCGCCTGATCCGCAAGGCGGTGCTGACCGGCGCCTTCTATCCGGTGCTGTGCGGCTCGGCCTTCAAGAACAAGGGCGTGCAGCCCTTGCTCGACGCCGTCGTCGACTATCTGCCGTCGCCGCTCGACGTGCCCGCGATCAAGGGCACCGACGACAAGGGCAACGAGGTCGTGCGCAAGGCGGACGACAAGGAGCCGCTGGCGCTGCTGGCGTTCAAGATCATGGACGACCCGTTCGTCGGCACCATCACTTTCTGCCGCATCTATTCGGGCGTCCTGACCTCGGGCACCGGCGTCGTGAACTCGACCCGCGAGAAGAAGGAACGCATCGGCCGCATGCTGCTGATGCATGCGAACAACCGCGAGGACATCAAGGAAGCCTATGCCGGCGACATCGTCGCTCTTGCAGGCCTCAAGGAAGCCCGCACCGGTGACACGCTGTGCGATCCGTCCAACCAGGTGATCCTGGAAAAGATGGAGTTCCCGGAGCCGGTCATCGAGATCGCGATCGAGCCGAAGTCGAAGGCCGACCAGGAGAAGCTGGGCGTCGCGCTGGCGAAGCTGGCAGCGGAGGATCCGTCCTTCCGCGTGTCGACCGATCACGAGTCGGGCCAGACCATTCTGAAGGGGATGGGCGAGCTCCATCTCGACATCAAGGTCGACATCCTCAAGCGCACCTACAAGGTCGATGCGAACATCGGCGCGCCGCAGGTGGCGTTCCGTGAGCGTATCACCAAGCCGGCCAACGTGGACTACACCCACAAGAAGCAGACCGGCGGTACCGGTCAGTTCGCGGCCGTGAGCCTCGTGGTCGAGCCGAACGAGCCGGGCGGCGGCTATGTGTTCGAGTCCAAGATCGTCGGCGGTGCGGTTCCGAAGGAATACATCCCGGGCGTCGAGAAGGGCATCGAGAGCGTGCTCGGCGCGGGCGTCGTCGCCGGCTTCCCGGTGGTCGACGTCAAGGTGGCACTGGTCGACGGCAAGTATCACGATGTCGACTCGTCGGCGCTGGCCTTCGAAATCGCCTCTCGTGCGGCTTTCCGCGAGGCGCTGCAGAAGGGCAAGTCGGTTCTGCTCGAGCCGATCATGAAGGTCGAGGTGGTGACCCCGGAAGACTACACCGGCTCGGTCATCGGCGACCTGAACTCGCGTCGTGGCCAGATTCAGGGCCAGGACATGCGCGGCAACGCCAACGTCATCAACGCGATGGTGCCGCTCATGAACATGTTCGGTTACGTGAACAACCTGCGCTCCATGAGCCAGGGCCGCGCGACCTTCACGATGCAGTTCTCGCACTACGCTGAAGCGCCGGCCAACGTGTCGGCCGAAGTCCAGAAGAAGTTTGCCTGATTGTCGCGAGCTCAAGTGAGCGACTGAACGGAGAGTCAAATGGCCAAAGCTAAGTTTGAACGTAACAAGCCCCACTGCAACATCGGCACCATCGGTCACGTCGACCACGGCAAGACCTCGCTGACGGCTGCAATCACCAAGATCCTGGCCGAGACGGGCGGTGCGACGTTCACTGCCTACGACCAGATCGACAAGGCCCCGGAAGAGAAGGCGCGCGGCATCACCATCTCGACCGCGCACGTCGAGTACGAGACCAAGAACCGTCACTACGCGCACGTCGATTGCCCCGGCCACGCCGACTACGTGAAGAACATGATCACCGGCGCCGCGCAGATGGACGGCGCGATCCTGGTCGTGTCGGCCGCTGACGGCCCGATGCCGCAGACCCGTGAGCACATCCTGCTCGCTCGCCAGGTGGGCGTGCCGGCGCTGGTCGTGTTCCTCAACAAGTGCGACATGGTCGACGATCCGGAGCTGCTGGAGCTCGTCGAGCTCGAGGTCCGCGAGCTGCTGTCGAAGTACGAATTCCCGGGCGACAAGATCCCGATCATCAAGGGCTCGGCGCTCGCCGCTCTCGAAGATTCGGACAAGAAGCTCGGCCACGACGCCATCCTCGAGCTGATGCGCAATGTCGACGAATACATTCCGCAGCCGGAGCGTCCGATCGACCAGCCCTTCCTGATGCCGGTCGAAGACGTGTTCTCGATCTCGGGCCGCGGCACCGTGGTGACCGGCCGTGTCGAGCGCGGCATCATCAAGGTCGGTGAGGAAATCGAGATCGTCGGCATCCGACCGACCCAGAAGACCACCGTCACCGGCGTCGAAATGTTCCGCAAGCTGCTCGATCAGGGCCAGGCCGGCGACAACATCGGCGCGCTGCTCCGCGGCACCAAGCGCGAGGACGTCGAGCGCGGCCAGGTGCTGTGCAAGCCGGGCTCGGTCAAGCCGCACACCAAGTTCAAGGCTGAGGCCTACATCCTCACCAAGGAAGAGGGCGGCCGTCACACGCCGTTCTTCACCAACTATCGTCCGCAGTTCTACTTCCGCACGACCGACGTGACCGGCGTCGTTCATCTGCCGGAAGGCACCGAGATGGTGATGCCGGGCGACAACATCGCGATGGAAGTGCACCTGATCGTGCCGATCGCGATGGAGGAGAAGCTGCGCTTCGCCATCCGCGAGGGCGGCCGCACCGTCGGCGCCGGCGTCGTCGCCTCGATCATCGAGTAACAACAGCGAATAGGGAATGGCGGGTGGCGAATGGAGAAATCCATTCGCTGTTCGCTACTCGCCACTCACTACTCACAGAAAGATACGGCAATGAACGGCCAAAATATCCGCATCCGTCTCAAGGCGTTTGACCATCGTATCCTCGATACGTCGACGCGCGAGATCGTCAACACGGCGAAACGGACCGGCGCGCAGGTTCGCGGACCCATTCCGCTGCCGACCCGCATCGAGAAGTTCACCGTGAACCGTTCGCCGCACGTCGACAAGAAGAGCCGCGAGCAGTTCGAGATGCGCACCCACAAGCGCCTGCTCGACATCGTCGATCCGACCCCGCAGACCGTCGATGCTTTGATGAAGCTCGATCTGGCCGCCGGTGTCGACGTCGAGATCAAGCTCTAAGTTTTTGGATTCACGTTCGCACCTCACGCGGACATAGAGAAGAACAGGAAGCACGCCGATGCGCTCCGGAGTGATCGCACAAAAGGTCGGGATGACGCGGGTCTTCACGGAGACCGGCGAACATATCCCCGTGACCGTGCTGAAGCTCGGCAATTGCCAGGTGGTCGGTCACCGCACCACCGAGAAGAACGGCTACGTCGCTCTGCAGCTCGGCAGCGGCAGCCGCAAGACGGTCTACATGCCGAAGGCCGAGCGCGGTCAGTTCGCGGTCGCCAAGGTCGAGCCGAAGCGCAAGCTCGCCGAATTCCGTGTCAGCGAGGACTCGCTGATTCCGGTCGGCGCCGAGATCCAGGCCGATCACTTCGTCGTCGGCCAGTTCGTCGACGTCACCGGCACCTCGGTCGGTAAGGGCTTCGCCGGCGGTATGAAGCGCTGGAACTTCGGCGGTCTGCGCGCCACGCACGGTGTGTCGATCTCGCACCGTTCGATCGGTTCGACCGGTGGCCGTCAGGACCCCGGCAAGACCTGGAAGAACAAGAAGATGCCCGGTCACATGGGTGTCGATCGCATCACCACGCTGAACCTGCGTGTGGTGCAGACGGATGTCGAGCGTGGCCTGATCCTGGTGGAAGGCGCGGTGCCCGGCTCCAAGGGTGGCTGGATCTCGGTGCGCGACGCCGTGAAGAAGCCGCTGCCGAAGGAAGCGCCGAAGCCCGGCAAGTTCAAGGTCGCGGGTGAGCAGGCTGCCGAAGCGCCGGCCGTGCAGGAGGGCGCATAAATGGAACTGAAAGTCACCACCCTCGAGGGCAAGGAAGCCGGCTCCGTCCAGCTCTCCGACGCCATCTTCGGTCTGGAGCCGCGCGTCGACATCATTCAGCGCTGCGTTCAGTGGCAGCTGAACAAGCGCCAGGCCGGCACCCACAAGGCCAAGGGCCGCGCCGAGATCTGGCGCACCGGCAAGAAGATGTACAAGCAGAAGGGCACCGGCGGTGCTCGTCACGGATCGGCCCGCGTGCCGCAGTTCCGTGGCGGCGGCCGCGCCTTCGGTCCGGTCGTGCGCTCGCATGCGACCGACCTGCCGAAGAAGGTCCGTGCGCTGGCGCTGAAGCATGCGCTGTCGGCCAAGGCCAAGGACGGTGATCTTGTCGTGCTGGAGAACGCCACCCTCGAGGCGGCGAAGACCAAGGCGCTGATCGGTCACTTCTCCGGTCTCGGCCTGACCAACGCGCTGATCATCGACGGTGCTGAGCTGCACAACGGCTTTGCCGCTGCAGCCCGTAACATCCCGAACCTGGACGTGCTGCCGATCCAGGGCATCAACGTCTACGACATCCTGCGCCGTCAGAAGCTCGTGCTGACCAAGGCGGCGATCGATGCGCTGGAGGCGCGCTTCAAATGAAGACCATTGATCCGCGCCACTACGACATCATCATCGCGCCGGTCGTGACCGAGAAGGCGACGTTCGCCTCCGAGCACAACAAGGTTCTGTTCAAGGTGGCCGCCAAGGCGACCAAGCCTCAGATCAAAGAGGCGATCGAGAAGCTGTTCGACGTCAAGGTCAGGAGCGTCAACACGCTCGTCCGCAAGGGCAAGACCAAGGTGTTCCGCGGCAATTTCGGTTCGCAATCGGACAGCAAGCGCGCGATCGTGACCCTCGAAGAGGGCCACCGTATCGACGTGACCACCGGACTGTAAGGCTGAGCTGCCATGGCACTGAAGACATTCAATCCCACGACGCCGGGCCAGCGCCAGCTGGTGATGGTCGATCGTTCGGCCCTGTACAAGGGCAAGCCGGTCAAGGCGCTGACCGAAGGCAAGCAGTCGAGCGGCGGTCGCAACAACACCGGCCGCATCACGGTTCGCTTCCTCGGTGGCGGCCACAAGCAGTCGTATCGTACGGTCGACTTCAAGCGCGACAAGGTCGACGTTCCGGCCACCGTCGAGCGGCTGGAGTATGATCCGAACCGCACCGCCTTCATCGCCCTGGTCAAGTATCAGGACGGCGAGCTCGCCTACATCCTGGCGCCGCAGCGCCTGGCGGTCGGCGACACCATCGTCGCCGGCAACTATGTCGACGTGAAGCCGGGCAACGTCATGCCGCTCGGCAACATGCCGGTCGGCACGATCGTGCACAACATCGAGGTCAAGATCGGGAAGGGCGGCCAGCTCGCGCGTTCGGCCGGCACGTATGCTCAGATCGTCGGCCGCGACCAGGACTACGTGATCGTCCGCCTGAACTCGGGCGAGCAGCGCCTGGTGCACGGCCGTTGCCGCGGCACCATCGGTGCGGTGTCGAACCCGGACCACATGAACACCTCGATCGGCAAGGCCGGCCGCAAGCGTTGGATGGGTCGTCGCCCGCACAACCGCGGTGTCGCGATGAACCCGATCGACCATCCGCACGGCGGCGGCGAAGGCCGTACCTCGGGCGGTCGTCACCCGGTCACTCCGTGGGGCAAGCCTACCAAGGGCAAGAAGACCCGCACCAACAAGTCGACCGACAAATTCATTCTCTTGAGCCGCCACAAGCGGAAGAAGTAAGGAACGACGGACATGGTTCGTTCAGTCTGGAAAGGCCCGTTCGTCGAGGCGTCGCTGCTCAAGAAGGCAGATGCGGCGCGCGCGTCCGGCCGTCACGACGTCATCAAGATCTGGAGCCGCCGCTCGACCATCCTGCCGCAGTTTGTCGGCCTGACGTTCGGCGTCTACAACGGCCAGAAGCACGTGCCGGTGGCGATCAACGAAGAGATGGTCGGCCACAAGTTCGGCGAGTTCTCGCCGACCCGCACCTTCCACGGCCATTCGGGCGATAAGAAAGCCAAGAAGGCTTGAGGATTAAGCGATGAGCAAACCAAAGCGCGAACGGAGCCTCCCCGAAAACGAGGCCAAGGCTGTGGCCCGGATGCTTCGGGTGAGCCCGCAGAAGCTGAACCTGGTGGCGCAGATGATCCGCGGCCGCAAGGCGTCGGCAGCCCTCGCCGACCTGCAGTTCTCGCGCAAGCGGATTGCGGTCGACGTCAAGAAGTGCCTGGAATCGGCGATCGCCAATGCCGAGAACAATCACGAGCTCGAGGTCGACGATCTCGTCGTTTCGCAGGCTTTCGTCGGCAAGGGAATCGTGATGAAGCGTTTCTCGCCGCGCGGCCGTGGCCGTTCGGGCCGAGTTTTCAAACCGTTTTCGCAGCTGACGATCATTGTCCGTCAGGTCGAGGCGAGCGCTTAAAGCAGGCGCTGGGAGAATACGATGGGTCAAAAGATCAATCCGATCGGTCTGCGTCTCGGCATCAACCGGACCTGGGATTCGCGCTGGTTCGCTGGCAAGGCCGAGTACGGCAAGCTGCTGCATGAAGACGTCAAGATCCGCGAGATCCTGCACAAGGAGCTCAAGCAGGCGGCCGTCGCCCGCATCGTGATCGAGCGTCCGCACAAGAAGTGCCGCGTCACGATCCACTCGGCACGTCCGGGCGTCGTGATCGGCAAGAAGGGCGCCGACATCGACAAGCTGCGCAAGCGTGTCGCCGACATCACCTCGTCGGACGTCGTCATCAACATCGTCGAGATCCGCAAGCCCGAGCTCGATGCGACCCTGGTCGCCGAGTCGATCGCGCAGCAGCTCGAGCGCCGCGTGGCGTTCCGCCGCGCCATGAAGCGCGCCGTGCAGTCGGCGATGCGTCTCGGCGCCGAGGGCATCCGCATCAACTGCTCGGGTCGTCTGGGCGGTGCGGAAATCGCCCGCATGGAATGGTACCGCGAGGGCCGGGTGCCGCTGCACACGCTGCGCGCCGACATCGACTACGGTGTGGCCACCGCGTTCACCACTTTCGGCACCTGCGGCGTGAAGGTCTGGATCTTCAAGGGCGAGATCCTCGAGCACGATCCGATGGCACAGGACAAGCGGATGAACGAAGGCGGCGGCGAGAGCTCGCAGCCGCGGTCGCGCCGCGACGCGGCCTGATCGATCAGCCGCGACAAGACAGGTTTGAGGGCTCAAAGCCATGATGCAACCAAAGAAGACCAAGTTCCGAAAGGCGCATAAGGGCCGTATCCACGGCGTTGCGTCCTCGGGCGCGACGCTGGCCTTCGGCCAGTTCGGGCTGAAGGCGATGGAGCCGGACCGCGTCACCGCGCGCCAGATCGAGGCCGCCCGTCGTGCCTTGACCCGTCACATGAAGCGCGCCGGCCGCGTCTGGATCCGGGTGTTCCCGGATCTTCCGGTGTCGAAGAAGCCGGCCGAGGTCCGCATGGGCTCCGGCAAGGGCTCGCCGGAATTGTGGGTGGCCCGCGTCAAGCCGGGCCGGGTGATGTTCGAGATCGACGGCGTGAGCACCCAGATCGCGCGCGAGGCGCTGCTGCTGGCGGCCGCCAAGCTGCCGATCAAGACGCGCTTCGTCGAACGCATTGCGGAGTAATGGTCATGGCCGAGATGAAGATTGCCGACATTCGCGCGATGAGCCCCGATCAGATGGACGATGCGATCGTCAACCTGAAGAAGGAGCGTTTCAACCTGCGCTTCCAGCGTGCCACCGGCCAGCTCGAGAACACCGCTCGGCTGCGCGAGGCGCGTCGCGACATCGCCCGTATCAAGACCATCGCCGCGCAGCAGCGCGCCAAGACGAAGTAAGAGGCTCGACATGCCGAAACGGACCCTCCAGGGCGTTGTCGTCAGCGACAAGCAGGCCAAGACGGTGGTCGTGCGCGTCGACCGGCGCTTCACCCACCCGATCTACAAGAAGACCATCCGCCGCTCGAAGAACTACCACGCCCACGACGAGAACAACGAGTTCAAGCCGGGCGACATGGTGTGGATCGAGGAGAGCAAGCCGATCTCGAAGCTGAAGCGCTGGACCGTGGTCCGGGGCGAGCACAAGAAAACCGCCTGAGGCGCGAAGCGGCCCTCGTCGAAGAGGGCCCATTTCGCTTTCGGGATCAAACAAGGCGCAGCTTTCCTGCGCAGCAGATGAAGAGGACGAGGTGCATCAATGATTCAGATGCAGACCAACCTCGACGTGGCCGATAATTCCGGCGCACGCCGTGTCATGTGTATCAAGGTGCTGGGCGGCTCGAAGCGCCGCTATGCCACCGTCGGCGACATCATCGTGGTGTCGATCAAGGAAGCCATTCCGCGTGGCAAGGTGAAGAAGGGCGACGTCATGAAGGCCGTCGTGGTGCGCGTCCGCAAGGACATCCGCCGCGCCGACGGCTCGGTGATCCGCTTCGACCGCAACGCGGCCGTTCTGATCAACAACCAGTCGGAGCCGGTCGGCACCCGCATCTTCGGGCCGGTGCCGCGCGAGCTGCGCGCCAAGAACCACATGAAGATCATTTCGCTCGCGCCGGAGGTGCTGTGATGGCTGCCAAGATCCGCAAGGGCGACAAGGTGATCGTCCTGACCGGCCGCGACAAGGGTCGCACCGGCGAGGTGTTCGAGGTGCGTCCCGACGAGGGCACCGCGCTGGTGCGCGGTATCAACCTGGTGAAGCGTCACCAGAAGCAGACCCAGAACCAGGAAGGCGGCATCATCTCCAAGGAGGCGCCGATCAACCTGTCGAACGTCGCGTATGTCGGTAAGGACGGCAAGCCGACGCGCGTTGGATTCAAGATTCAGGCGGACGGCAAGAAGGTCCGCGTTGCCAAGAGCTCGGGAGTTGAGATCGATGGCTGAGACTGCTTACACCCCGCGCCTCCGCACGGAATATGATCGCCAGATCAAGAGCCAGCTGACCGAGAAGTTCGGCTACGCCAACGTCATGCAGGTGCCGCGGCTCGACAAGGTCGTGCTCAACATGGGCATCGGCGAGGCGGTCAACGACCGCAAGAAGGCGGAGACGGCGGCGGCCGACCTGTCGCTGATCGCCGGCCAGAAGGCGGTCGTGACCTATTCGCGCGTCGCCATTGCGACCTTCAAGCTGCGTGAGAACCAGCCGATCGGCTGCAAGGTCACGCTGCGCAAGACCAAGATGTACGAGTTCATCGACCGCCTGATCAACGTCGCGCTGCCGCGCGTCCGCGACTTCCGCGGCCTGAACCCGAAGAGCTTCGACGGCCGCGGCAACTACTCGCTCGGCATCAAGGAGCACATCATTTTCCCCGAGATCGACTTCGACAAGGCCGGGGAGAGCTGGGGCATGGACATCACGGTGTGCACCACCGCGACGACCGATGATGAGGCCCGTGCCCTTCTGACCGCATTCAATTTCCCGTTCCGGCAGTGAGACGCTGAACAGCTTCTCAAACGCGGATACCCAGGAGCCAAGCATGGCAAAGAAGAGTTCAATCGAGAAGAACAACCGGCGCAAGCGGATGACGAAGAACGCCGCCCCGAAGCGCGCCCGGTTGAAGGCGATCATCGCCGACAAGTCCAAGCCGATGGAGGAGCGCTTTGCCGCGACCCTGAAGCTGGCCGAGATGCCGCGCAATTCGTCGGCGACCCGCATCCGCAACCGGTGCGAGCTGACCGGCCGTCCGCGGTCGAACTATCGCAAGAACAAGCTGAGCCGCATCGCGCTGCGCGAGCTCGGGTCCAAGGGCCTGGTCCCGGGCCTCGTGAAGTCGAGCTGGTAAGGAGGGTCGCACCATGTCAACGCACGATCCCATCAGCGATCTGATCACCCGCATCCGCAACGCGCAGATGCGCTCGAAGTCGAAGGTCTCGACTCCCGGCTCCAAGATGCGCGCCAGCGTGCTCGAGGTGCTGAAGTCCGAAGGCTACATCCGTGGCTATGCCACGCTGGAGCATCCGTCGGGCCGCAGCGAGATCGAGATCGAGCTGAAATATTTCGACGGCGAGCCCGTGATCCGCGAGATCGAGCGCGTCTCCAAGCCCGGCCGCCGCGTCTACACCTCGGTGAAGAACCTGCCGCGCGTGAACAACGGGCTCGGAATTTCTGTTTTGTCGACACCGAAGGGAATCATGGCCGACCATAGCGCGCGTGACGCGAATGTCGGCGGTGAAGTTCTCTTCACGGTGTTCTAAGAAGGATTGAGCCATGTCACGTATTGGCAAGAAGCCTGTGGCGGTGCCGTCCGGTGTGACGGCCTCCGTCGATGGACAGACCGTCAAGATGAAGGGGCCGAAGGGCCAGCTTCAGTTCATCGTCCATGACGACGTGGACGTGAAGTTCGAGAACGGCCAGGTCAAGGTTGCCCCGCGCGCCGAGACCAAGCGCGCCCGTTCGCTGTACGGCACCGCTCGCGCCCAGATCGCGAATCTGGTCGAAGGCGTCACCAAGGGCTTCGAGAAGAAGCTCGAGATCACCGGCGTCGGCTACCGCGCCGCGATGCAGGGCAAGAACCTGCAGCTCGCGCTCGGCTACAGCCACGACGTCGTCTACCAGATCCCGGAAGGCATCACGATCGCGGTGCCGAAGCCCACCGAGATCACGGTCACGGGCATCGACCCGCAGCGCGTCGGCCAGGTGGCCGCCGAAATCCGCGCCTACCGGCCGCCGGAGCCCTACAAGGGCAAGGGCGTGAAGTACGCGGGTGAATTCATCTTCCGCAAGGAAGGCAAGAAGAAGTAACGGAGCCGGACATGTCGAGAGCCAAGGTTACGAATGCCCGGCGCAAGCAGCGTGTGAGGCTGTCGCTGCGCCGCTCCGCCGGCGGCCGTCCGCGTCTGTCGGTGTTCCGCTCGTCGAAGCACATCTACGCTCAGGTCATCGACGACCTGAAGGGCGAGACGCTCGCCTCTGCGTCGTCGATGGAGAAGGAGATGCGCTCGGCCGGCAACACCGGTGCCGACATCGACGCGGCGAAGGCGGTAGGCAAGCTGCTCGCCGAGCGCGCGGTGAAGGCGGGGATCAAGGAAGTCGTGTTCGATCGCGGCGGCTATCTCTATCACGGGCGCGTCAAGGCGCTGGCCGACGCGGCGCGCGAGAGCGGGCTGAGCTTCTAACATCAATGGATATGGGCGTCAGAGCCCCTCAGAAGATTGGATAGCACCATGGCAGGTGAACGGGAACGAGGCGGTCGCGATCGCAAGGAGCGCGAGGAGCGCGACAGCGAGTTCGTCGACAAGCTCGTCCACATCAACCGAGTCGCGAAGGTCGTGAAGGGCGGTAAGCGCTTCGGCTTTGCGGCGCTCGTCGTGATCGGCGATCAGAAGGGCCGGGTCGGGTTCGGCCACGGCAAGGCACGTGAGGTTCCGGAGGCGATCCGCAAGGCGACCGACTCCGCCAAGCGCAACCTGACCCGCGTCGCGCTGCGCGAGGGCCGCACCCTGCACCACGACATCTTCGGTCGTCACGGTGCGGGCCGCGTCTATCTGCGTGCGGCTCCGGCCGGTACCGGCATCATCGCCGGCGGCCCGATGCGCGCCGTGTTCGAGACGCTGGGCATCCAGGACGTGGTGGCGAAGTCGATCGGCTCGTCCAACCCGTACAACATGGTGCGCGCGACCTTCAACGCGCTGAAGCACCAGGATAGCCCGCGCTCGGTTGCCGCGCGCCGCAACATCAAGGTGTCGACTCTGCAGGCCCGCCGCGTCGGTGGCGATGCCGAGGCAGCAGCCGACTAACGAACGCGCGTCGTCCTGCGGATGGCGCAACTCGGAGTGAAGACCATGGCTAGCGCCAAGACGATCAAGATCGAGCAGATCGGCAGCCCGATCCGCCGGCATCACTCGCAGCGCGAGACGCTGATCGGGTTGAAGCTCAACAAGATCGGCCGCGTGACCGAGCTGCCGGATACTCCGGCGGTCCGCGGCATGATCACCAAGGTTCATCATCTCGTCCGCATCGTCGACGAGAAGTAAGGAGAAGGGCGATGAAGCTCAGCGATATCGCCGACAACGCCGGCGCGCGCAAGAAGCGCATGCGCGTCGGCCGCGGCATCGGCTCCGGCAAGGGCAAGACCTCGGGCCGTGGCGGCAAGGGCCAGACCGCGCGCTCCGGCGTGCGCATCAAGGGCTTCGAAGGCGGTCAGATGCCGATGCATCGCCGTCTGCCGAAGCGCGGCTTCAACAACATCTTCGCGCTCGATTTCGTCGAGATCAATCTCGACCGGATCCAGCAGGCGATCGACGCCAAGAAGCTCGACGCCGGCAGCGTGATCAACGCCGAGGCGCTGGTGAAGTCGGGCGCGCTGCGGCGGCCGAAGGACGGCGTGCGTCTGCTCGGCCGTGGCGAGCTCACTGCGAAGATCAACATCGAGGTGCATGGCGCCTCGAAGTCGGCGATCGCGGCGGTCGAGAAGGCCGGCGGCACCGTCAAGCTCCTGGCGCCAGCCAAGGACGAAGGCGAGGCTGCGTAACATCTGCGTCATTGCCCTGCCTCCGGCGCATGCCGGATAGGGCAGGGCAATGGACAGAACGCGCCCGCGCACCAGATAATATCCGGCGTCTGCCCGGCCCTGCGAGCCCTCGCGGGGCCCAATGCGGTGAAGAAGGGCGGCGGGAGAAAGCTAGACATGGCCTCAGCAGCGGAACAACTGGCGGCAAACCTCAATTTCGGCGCGCTCGCGAAGGCCGATGAGCTGAAGAAGCGCATCTGGTTCACCCTCGGTGCGCTGCTGGTCTACCGCCTCGGCACCTACATTCCGCTGCCAGGCATCGATCCGAACATCTGGGACTCGGTGTTCCGGACCCAGGCCGGCGGCATTCTCGGCATGTTCAACATGTTCGCCGGCGGCGGCATTCACCGCATGGCGATCTTTGCGCTGAACATCATGCCGTACATCTCGGCATCGATCATCATTCAGTTGCTCACCACCGTCTCGCCCCAGCTCGAAGCCCTCAAGAAAGAGGGTGAGGCTGGCCGCAAGATGCTGAATCAGTACACCCGCTATCTGACGGTGATTCTCGCCGCGGTGCAGTCCTACGGCATCGCCGTCGGCCTCGAAGGCGCGGGCAACGTCGTCGCCGATCCCGGCCTGTTCTTCCGCCTCTCCACCGCGATCACGCTGACCGGCGGCACCATGTTCCTGATGTGGCTGGGCGAGCAGATCACCTCGCGCGGCATCGGCAACGGCATCTCGCTGATCATCCTGTCCGGCATCGTGGCCGAGCTGCCCTCGGCGCTCGCCAACATGCTCGAGCTCGGACGTCAGGGCGCGCTGTCGACCGGCCTGATCCTGATCGTCATCGTGATGGCGGTCGCCGTGATCGCCTTCATCGTGTTCGTGGAGCGCGCCCAGCGCCGTCTCCTGATCCAGTATCCGAAGCGCCAGGTCGGCAACAAGATGTTCGAGGGCCAGTCCTCGCATCTGCCGCTCAAGCTGAACACCTCGGGCGTGATCCCGCCGATCTTCGCCTCGTCGCTGTTGCTGCTGCCGACCACGGTCGCCAATTTCAACGCCGGCAAGGGACCCGAGTGGTTCCAGTGGATCACGACGCAGCTCGGTCATGGCCGGCCGCTGTTCCTGGTGCTGTATCTGGCGCTGATCCTGTTCTTTGCCTTCTTCTACACCGCGATCGTGTTCAATCCGACCGAGACCGCGGACAACCTCAAGAAGCATGGCGGCTTCATCCCCGGCATCAGGCCGGGCGAGCGCACCGCGGAATATATCGATTACGTGCTGTCGCGGATCACCGTGCTCGGCGCCATCTATCTGGCGATCGTGTGTCTGATCCCGGAAATTCTGATTTCCTACGCTTCCGTCCCGTTCTACTTTGGTGGCACTTCGCTTCTGATCGTGGTCAGCGTTACGATGGATACCGTGGCGCAGGTTCAGGGGTATCTGCTCGCCCATCAATATGAGGGGCTGATCAGGAAGTCGAAGTTGCGGGGGCGCCGCCGCGGATAGCGGCGGATCGCGGCCCGGGAACCACAAAGCCAAGAACAAGGTGTGCGGGAGGGTCGCTCACCGTGTGCCGGGGGGCGAAATTCGATGAGACTTATTCTTCTGGGACCGCCCGGCTCGGGCAAGGGAACGCAGGCGCAGCGCCTCGTGCAGCAGTATGGCATCGTCCAGCTGTCGACCGGTGACATGCTGCGCGCCGCGGTGGCGGCGCAGACGCCGATCGGGCTGAAGGCCAAGGACATCATGGCGGCGGGCGGTCTGGTCCCGGACGAGGTCGTGGTCGGCATCATCGCGGACCGGATCGAGCAGCCCGACGCGGCCAATGGTTTCATCCTCGATGGCTTCCCGCGCACGGTGCCGCAGGCCGAGGCGCTGGATGCGCTGTTGAAGCAGAAGCAGATGAAGCTCGACGCTGTGATCGAACTCCGTGTCAATGAAGGTGTGCTGCTTGAGCGCGTCGAGCGCCGGGCCGCCGAGACCCGCGCGCGCGGCGAAGCTGTTCGGGCCGATGACACGCCGGAGGTCCTCACCAAGCGCCTGGCCAGCTACCGCGACCAGACCGCACCCCTGATCCACTATTATTCCGACCATCGGATGCTGGCGACCGTCGACGGCATGATGCCGATCGAGCAGGTGACCGAGGAGATCGGTCGGATCCTGGCCGCCGTTGGCAAGACCGGCGGTAACCGGGCGGCCAAGAAGGCGAGCCCGGCCAAGCGCAGCGCCAAGGCACCGGGCAAGACGGGGCCGGCAAAATCGGCCAAGAAGGCTGCCAAAAAGGCTCCTAAGGCAGCCGCACCGGCGAAAAAGGCAGTCAAGAAGTCCGCCAGGACCGCAAGAAAGGCAGTCAAGACGACGCCGAAGAAGGCCTCCAAGGCTTCGAAGAAGGCTGCCAGGCCCGCCGCCAAGGCCACCAGGGGAACCCGCAAAACCTCTGCAAAGGCTGCAAAAAAGCGTGCGGCGAGGTGATCGAATCTTGTAGGGGCGGTTGACGACCGCCGTGTGAATCCATTAATAAGCCCGCATCAAAGTCGGATGGTTTTCCCAGAGATGCCGGGCCCCACGAATCGAGGGGTGGGCGTCTTGTTCGCGTTTGCGGACACCTGCCCGAGATAGCGAGAATGAAGGCCGGTCCGTCCTGGGATCGGTGACAGGAGAGAAGTCCGTGGCCCGTATTGCCGGTGTCAACATCCCGACCAACAAGCGCGTCCTGATCGCGCTCCAGTACATCCATGGCATCGGCCCGAAGATCGCGGGTGAGATCGTGGAGAAGGTGAAGATCGCGGAAGATCGCCGCGTCAACCAGCTGAGCGACCAGGAAGTCCTGCAGATCCGCGAGATCATCGACCGTGACTACGTCGTCGAGGGTGACCTCCGTCGCGAGACCGGCATCAACATCAAGCGGCTGATGGACCTTGGCTGCTATCGCGGTCTGCGTCATCGCCGCGGCCTGCCGGTGCGTGGTCAGCGCACCCACACCAATGCGCGCACGCGCAAGGGGCCGGCCAAGGCGATCGCCGGCAAGAAGAAGTAATTTCGCGAGTTGCGAATAGCGGGTGGCGAGTAGGGGAAATCCCTATTCGCTACTCGCTATTCACCATTCGCGTTTCTGGTGTAGCCGCTGGCATTACGGCGGCGTTGAGATCTCAAGAAAGGTACTTATATGGCCAAGGAAGCCACACGTGTCCGCCGTCGCGAGCGCAAGAACATCGCCTCCGGCGTCGCTCATGTGAATTCGTCGTTCAACAACACCACCATCACCATCACCGACGCGCAGGGCAACACCATTGCCTGGTCGTCCGCCGGTACGATGGGTTTCAAGGGATCGCGCAAGTCGACCCCGTATGCCGCGCAGGTCGCGGCGGAGGACGTGTCCAAGAAGGCCCAGGAACATGGCATGCGCACCCTCGAGGTCGAGGTTGCCGGCCCTGGCTCTGGCCGCGAATCGGCGCTGCGCGCGCTGCAGGCTGCGGGCTTCACCGTCACCTCGATCCGCGACGTGACGACGATCCCGCACAATGGTTGCCGTCCGCGCAAGCGTCGGCGCGTCTAATCTGAAAGAGGCGGACAGCATGTCCGCCTCGTCGTGCTTTTGAGACATTTCGACTGCCGCGATCTGAAGCGCGGTTCTCCAACGCCAGTCAGTCAGATCCCATGACTGGCCCATGGGTGAAACAGTGACGATCCAGAAGAATTGGCAAGAATTGATTCGGCCGAACAAGCTCCAGGTCACGCCGGGCTCCGACGCGACCCGTTTCGCCACCGTGGTTGCCGAGCCGCTGGAGCGCGGTTTCGGCCAGACGCTCGGCAATGCGCTCCGTCGCATCCTGCTGTCGTCGCTGCAGGGCGCCGCTGTGCAGTCGGTGCACATCGACGGCGTGCTGCACGAGTTCTCCTCGATCGCCGGTGTCCGCGAGGACGTGACCGACATCGTGCTGAACATCAAGGACATCTCGATCAAGATGCAGGGCGAAGGCCCGAAGCGGATGGTCGTGAAGAAGCAGGGCCCGGGCGCGGTCACCGCCGGTGACATCCAGACCGTCGGCGACATCGTCGTTCTGAACCCCGACCTGCAGCTCTGCACCCTGGACGAGGGTGCCGAGATCCGCATGGAGTTCACGGTCGCGACCGGCAAGGGCTATGTCGCCGCCGATCGCAACCGCCCCGAGGACGCGCCGATCGGCCTGATCCCGGTCGACAGCCTGTTCTCTCCGGTCCGCAAAGTCTCCTACAAGGTCGAGAACACCCGCGAGGGCCAGATCCTCGACTACGACAAGCTGACCATGACGATCGAGACCAACGGCGCGATCACGCCGGAGGACGCGGTGGCCTATGCCGCCCGCATCCTGCAGGACCAGCTCAACGTCTTCGTCAACTTCGAAGAGCCGCGCAAGGAAGTCGCCCAGGAGATCATCCCGGACCTCGCCTTCAACCCGGCCTTCCTCAAGAAGGTGGACGAGCTCGAGCTGTCGGTGCGTTCGGCGAACTGCCTGAAGAACGACAACATCGTCTACATCGGCGACCTCGTGCAGAAGTCGGAAGCAGAGATGCTGCGCACCCCGAACTTCGGCCGCAAGTCGCTGAACGAGATCAAGGAAGTGCTGGCCCAGATGGGTCTGCATCTCGGCATGGAAGTGCCGGGCTGGCCGCCGGAGAACATCGACGAGCTGGCCAAGCGCTTCGAAGATCATTACTGAGCGAATAGGGAGTGGCGAATAGCGAGTAGGAAGTGGCGAATAGGAAGAACTATTCGCTACTCGCCATTCGCTACTCGCACTTCTGGGCGAACGCAGGCAGCCCACCTGAGCAACATGTCCGACGAACCGTCGCGGCAGATTGAAATGAAGGACTAAGACAATGCGTCACGGCAAGGTTCATCGGAAGCTCAACCGCACCGCCGAGCATCGCAAGGCGATGTTCGCCAACATGTGCGCCGCGCTGATCAAGCACGAGCAGATCGTCACCACGCTGCCGAAGGCCAAGGAGCTCAGGCCGATCGTCGAGAAGCTCGTCACGCTCGGCAAGAAGGGCGGCTTGGCGTTGCGCCGCCAGGCGATCGCGGAGATGCGCGATGTCGACCAGGTCAAGAAGCTGTTCGACGTCCTGGCGCCGCGCTACAAGGACCGCAACGGCGGCTACACCCGCATCATCAAGGCCGGCTTCCGCTACGGCGACAATGCCGCGATGGCCGTGATCGAGTTCGTCGACCGCGACGTCGATGCCAAGGGTCAGGATTCCGGCCCGGTGCAGGAGACCTCGGAAGCCGCGTAAGCGTCGTTCCGATCCGAGTTTCAAAACGGCGCCTTCGGGCGCCGTTTTTATTTTGAGGATCCGTAGCCCGGCTGAGCAAAGCGACATCCGGGGTTCGTCTGCACAGCTCGTGTGGCCCCGGATATCGCTGCGCTCATCCGGGCTACGATCGATCAGAAGGAATCAGCGCTGCATGTAGCGCATTGCGTTGGCGCGACGACGCCCCACATCCTTTCCTCCAGCACAACGGAGAGCTGCTCATGCACATCGACCTCTCGGGAAAGACCGCCCTCGTCACCGGTTCGACCGCCGGCATCGGCTTTGCCATCGCCAAGGGGCTTGCCGCGTCCGGCGCGGAGGTCGTCATCAATGGTCGCAGCCGAGCCCGTGTCGATGAGGCGGTCGCCAAGCTCAAGCAGCTGGTCCCAGCAGCCAAGCTGCGCGGCGTCGCCGGCGATGTCGCTCAGATCCAAGGCTGCAACGCCATCGTCACGGCGCTTCCCGAGGTCGACATCCTCGTCAACAATGCCGGCATCTTCGAGCCCAAGGACTTCTTCGACATTCCCGACGAGGACTGGAGCCGCTTCTTCGAGATCAACGTGATGTCCGGCGTGCGCTTGGCGCGCGCCTACATGCAGGGCATGCTGAAGCGCAACTGGGGGCGCATCATCTTCATCTCCTCGGAGTCGGCGGTGAACATCCCGACCGAGATGATCCATTACGGCATGACCAAAACCGCGCAGCTCGCGGTCTCCCGCGGCCTCGCCAAACTGACCCGCGGCACCGGCGTGACCGTCAATGCGGTGCTGCCGGGACCGACGATGTCGGAAGGCGTCGAGACCTTCGTCAAGGATCTCGCCCGCCAGAACGGGCAGTCGGAGGAGGAGGCGGCCTCGTCTTTCGTCAAGCAGCACCGGCCGGCCTCGCTGCTGCAGCGCTTCGCCGGCGTCGATGAGATCGCCAACATGGTCGTCTACGCCGCCTCGCCGCAGGCCTCCGCCACCAACGGCGCCGCGCTGCGCGCCGAAGGCGGTATCCTCGACACCATCGCCTGAGGCCGCCATGGCGGCTTACGTCATCTCCGAGGTCGAGGTGCGCGGCGATGGAGCGCTATCGCACCCGCGCGGCGGGCTCGATCGCGCAATACGGCGGGCGCTATCTGGTCCGGGGCGGGGCCGCCGAGACGGTCGAAGGCGGCCCGCCCGCCAAGACCCTCATCATCGTGGAGTTTCCGTCGATGGCGCGGCTGCGCGAATGGTATGCGTCGGCCGAATACGCCAAAGCCCTGGGCGAGCGCTGGAAGGCGCTGGACCGCCGGTTGATTTTCGTCGCGGGTGCTGCACCTGCGTAAAAACTGACTTGGTTGCGCCCATGCTGACCATCACCCCCCCCCCGCCGCAAGCGTTGGCTCAAGCTGACCTCGGCGCGGTGGCAGCGGCGGGTGCTGTTCGTGGCCGGCGGCCTGGTGGTGGGCGCCGCGGCGGTGGCGCTGGCGGAGCTCGCCGACCTGGCCCAGCTCGCCTTCAATTGGCTGCTGTCGAAATCGCGCTACGCGTCCCTGGTGGTGACGCCCGCCGGCTTCGCGCTGTCGGTCTATCTGACCCAGAGCTACTTCCCCAATGCGCAAGGCAGAGGCATTCCGCAGGCGATCGCCGCACGGCACCTGACGGATACAAGCGCGCAGCCCGCTGGTGTCGATCCGCATCGCCATCGGCAAGGTGCTTTTGACCTTGCTCGGACTGCTCTGTGGCGGCTCGGTCGGCCGCGAGGGTCCGACGGTGCAGGTCGGCGCCTCCATCATGTTCGCGCTGGGCCGGCTGTCGCCGCGCCGCCAGCCCGGCCTGATCCTGGCTGGCGCGCCGCCGCTGGGGTCGCGGCCGCCTTCAACATGCCGCTCGCCGGCATCGTGTTCGGCATCGAGGAGATGAGCCGCGCCTTCGAGACGCGGACCTCGAGTCTCGTCATCGCCACCGTGATCGCCGCGGGCCTGACCTCGCTGGCCTTGATGGGCAACTACGCCTATTTCGGCACGACGCCGCTCGCGCTCGGCAAGGGTATCGACCTCGCGTCTGATCTGCGAGGAGGGGCTCTACCACGCCCTCGCCAAGGGCTTCGTCGCCAGAGCTGAGACAAAGGCTGAGGCAGCGCAAGGACCGAAGCGGTTTGCCGCGCCGTCCTGACCTCGCGCTCATCCACAGTGTTCGGCGCGCGCCGATAACCGGCGTCGGTTCAATCGCTTGATGGCAGATCCTGGGATCTGCCATCAGTTCGAAATGACCGTCGGCGGCCCCGTTGCCGGCGCCGCCGCGCAAGGTTCGTCGCTCTACTTCCTGAACGGATCTGGCCGCATCAGGAGCCGGCCGGAGATCGAGTTCGGCACCTCGTAGGGTGAGCCGATCGACAGCACGTGGCTCAGCGCGATCAGCCGGTTCGGCAGCTTGGCCGGCGGCGGCGTCTGGAACGAATAGGACGTCGGGTTGTGGCACAGGAAGCAGTTCAGCACGTTCTTGATCGGCGTGTTGTCGGCGTTCTGCACGAAGGTCTCGGCGGTGGCGTTGGCGAGATTGACCGAGCCGACCGCGCTGGTCTGGTTGCTGTTCAGATTATACGAGTTGGGGAGCATCCAGACCGTGCCGTCGAGGGCGTAGTTCGCGAACGTCGATTGCGGGCTTTTCAGGCCGGAGAGAAAGCCCTGGGCTTGCGCCGTGATCGCGAAGATGTTGCCGACGCCATTGGGCTGGTTCTCGCCGCCGGTCTGGTTCTCGAGCACGACGTTGCTCACCGGTGTGAGCTTCTGGGTCGCCGGATCGAGCCGCAGTTGCGGCCGGTTGGCGCCGGGCAGAGCCGGGATGTTGACCTGTGAGAACGGCGTGCGGCCCTTGTAGAGCGTGTAGCTCTTCGGATCCGAGCGGCTCGCCGATGGCGCAAAGGTGTTGTCCGGCGTCTGCGGCGAGTTGTTCTTCAGCTCGAACGTGCCCCACAGGAATTCGGGGTGGTTCTCGGTGTAGCCGACCACGTGCAGGCCGATCAGCGCCACGGTCACGGTGACGAATTTGCCGGGCACCGGGCGGATCGTGATCAGGCCGGGGGTGATGTTGTTCTCCAGCACCGGCACCTGCGCCTGGGTCGTATAGGCGCCCGCAGGCGGTGCCTGCCCGGGGTCGAGCCGCAGCCACGTCGCCTTGAACACCGCATCGCCAACGGCGAAGGAGGAATCCGCCGGCTGGCTCTGGTAGCCGCCGGTCGCGATCAGGTTCTTGCGCGCCGTGCTGAAATAGCTCTGGTTCATGTGAACCGAGGCGTAGACGGGATAGCCGTTCTGCGCGACCAACATGTTGCCGTCGGCTTCGACGATAGCGCCGGCGCCTTCGGTGAAGCCGGCCGTGCCGTGGAAGACCTGGGCACGGGCCGCCAGCGTCAGCGGGCGCGGCCGTGGTGCGCCGGCATTCTCGGCGTTGCCGAGCAACTCGTCGGGCGTCGCCAAGGTCATGAACCGCGGGACGGCGGCGCCGGAGCCCGAATCCTTCACCAGCGCCGTCGCCCAGACGAACGCCTCCCACGACCATTGATGGAAATTGCAGTCCGGCGTCGGGATGGTCTTGGTGTCGGAGGTGGGGAAGGCGGCGTCCGGCTTGAGATAATTGCCCAGTCCCTCCGACCAGCCGAAGGCCGGGCAGTTCTTCGCCGGCGGTGGAGGGGCGGCGCTGGCCGGGCTGAAGGCGCCGGCAAGGCCGCTTGCGGTGATGGTCGTCGCGAAAGTGAGCATGAGCCACTGAATCGTCTTCATGGCCGGTCTCCATTGATGTGCGCGCTGGGATGGGCCGATGGTCTCGCCGCCATGCGTCGCAAATGATTGCTGAAAATGATTCATTCAAAAGTAGTGCGCGGCGAACATGCACCCAAAGGTGAGATTTGCAAGACCGGTAGCTCACGCAACCCGCGTTTTTTTTCGGAGGCGCCTCGCGACGTGAAATGCGGTTCTGCCGGACCGTCGATGCGACGGCGTTCGCCTTCATCGGCCGAACGGGCTGCAGTGTGAGCGCGGGCACGGTCGACACCGCTGATCGTGCGCATCCTTGCGGCCGTTCGCTGGAGAAGTGCGGACAATGAGGTCTTCACGCCAGTGGACGACAACCACAGGAGAGTGAAATGAAGTCCATCATGGTTGCTGCGTTGCTGCTCGTGCTGACATCGGGCGCAAGCCTTGCGGGCACGCCGCTGATTGATGCGCGTCAGCACAACCAGTCACATCGCATCTACAACGGCATCGCGGGCGGACGGCTCACCTATCCGGAGGCGCAGCAGCTCGTCCGCGGTCAGATCCACGTCCAGAAGCTGGAAAACAAGGCCAAAGTGGACGGCGTGGTGACGCCGTTCGAGCGTGCCCGCATCAACGTCGCGCAATCCGTGCAGGGCGCGCGCATATTCTGGAAGAAGCACAATTAGCCGCGCACGGCGGTTCGCTGGTGGCAAGGCGCCGCCGTGGCGGCGCTTTGCCACCATGCGATGCGACGGCGGCGCCGCTCACACCAGCGCGACCGTGACGCCGGCAGCGACGCTGAACGCGACCACGACGAGCGGCGGCGCGCGCCATGCGACCAGCAGGACGAAGCCGATCAGGGCGATGCCAAAATCCGCGGCGTTGTGGATGGTGGTTGTCCAGACCGGGTCGTACAGGGCCGCTCCCAGCACACCGACGACCGCGGCGTTGACACCCCGCATCATCGCCTGGGCGCCGGCGCGTTTGCGGAACGAGTCCCAGAATGGCAGCGCGGCGAGCAGGACAAGCATGCCCGGCAGGAAGATGCCCAGGAGACCGAGCGCGGCTCCGACGATCCCATGCGGCTCCGGAGCGACGACGGTGCCGAGATAGGCGGCGAAGGTGAAGAGCGGGCCCGGTACGGCCTGCGCGGCGCCATAGCCAGCGAGAAAGGCGTCGTCGCTCAGCCAGCCAGGTCCGACGAAGGCCTCGCGCAGCAGCGGCAGCACGACGTGCCCACCGCCGAACACGAGTGCGCCCGAGCGATAGAAGGCATCGAACAAGGCGACGCCGGTCGATCCCGTCACGCCGCGCAGCAGCGGAAGTCCCGCCAACAGGATGGCAAACATGGCGAGCGCAACCAGCCCCACGGTCCGCGACACCGGGATCGCGACGTGTCCGGACGGCGCCGCCTCGCCGCGGCAGAGCCACAGACCGGCGAGTCCGCCGAGAACGATCGCTCCGATCTGGGCGAGCGAGGCGGTGCTGAATAGGATGACGAGGGTTGCGGCGACCGCGATCGAGGCGCGCGTCCGGTCGGGGCAGAGCGTGCGCGCCATGCCCCAGACCGCCTGCGCGACGATGGCGACCGCGGTCAGCTTCAGTCCATGCAGCAGGCCGTCGCCGACCGGACCGCTCAATTGGCCGGCACCATAGGCGAACAGCACGAGAATCGCGGCCGATGGCAGGGTGAAGCCGGTCCAGGCGGCGAGCGCGCCGAGATAGCCGGCCCGCATCAGCCCGATGGAGAATCCGACCTGGCTGCTGGCGGGGCCGGGTAGGAACTGGCAGAGGCCCACCAGATCGGCATAGGCATGCTCGTCGATCCACTTCCGCCTGACGACGAAGTCGTCGCGGAAGTAGCCGATGTGGGCGATCGGACCGCCGAAGCAGGTCAGGCCGAGCGTGAGGAAGATCCGCAGAACCTCGAGCGCAGATCCGGAGCGCCCGCCGTGATCGGCGGGCGGGTTGGTCGCGGACTTCAGGCTGCTCACGGACGTTCGTTCCAGTCGCGAGGAGGTTCCTATCGGCTTTCGTTAAGGGGAAACGGGACCGTCGGCCAGTCTCAATCGCTCATGGCCGCTGATCGGACCGCGCGTCGGCTGCTGGCCATCTCATGCTTTCGATCGGTGGAATGGTGGGCACGGCGCCCCCGCGATCTCGCGCGAGGAGACCGCCTGTGCGCCTTTGCCCATTGTTGCCTGCTAGTTAGCTCCATCCCTCCAGCACGATCTTGCCGCGGGAGGTGTTGCTCTCGATCAACGCGTGCGCGCGCTTGAGGTTGGCCGCGTTGATGGTGCCGTAATTGTCGCCAAGGGTGGTGCGGATCACGCCCTTGTCGATCAGGTCGGACACGTCGTTGAGCAGATGGTGCTGCGCGATCATGTCGGGTGTCGTGAAAGATGAGCGCGTGAACATCGACTCCCAGTGGATCGAGATCGCCTTGCCCTTGAAGGCGGCGAGCGAGAACTCGGCGGGATCGTCGATCAGGCCGAACTTGCCCTGCGGCGTCATGAAGTCGGCGATTGCCTTGTAGTGCTGGTCGCTGTGGGTGAGGCTCGCGATGAGCGCGACCGGCGGCAGCTTCAGCGCGTCGATCTGCTCTTTCATCGGCTTGCCATGATCGATCACGGCATGGGCGCCGAGCTTCAGGCACCAGTCGCGCGACTCCGGTCGCGTCGCCGTGGCGAGCACGGTCAGCCCGGTGAGCCGGCGCGCGAGCTGGATCAGGATCGAGCCGACGCCGCCGGCGGCGCCCGTGATCAGCAAAGTGCGGTCGTCGAGGCTCTTGCCGGGGATTGCGCCGAGCCGGTCGAACAAGAGCTCCCAGGCCGTGATCGAGGTCAGGGGCAGGGCGGCGGCTTCGGCGAACGACAGGCTCTTCGGCTTGCGGCCGACGATGCGCTCGTCGACCAGATGGAATTCGGCATTGGTGCCCTGGCGCAGGATCGAGCCGGCGTAGAACACCTCGTCACCGGGCTTGAACAGGCTCACGTCCGGGCCGATAGCCTCGACCACGCCAGCGGCGTCATAGCCCAGGATCTTGGTTTCGCCGGCGGGCGGTGCGGCGCGCTTGCGCACCTTGGTGTCGACCGGATTGACCGAGACCGCTTTCACGGCGACGCGGATGTCGCGTCCCTTCGGCTCGGGTTTGGCGGTCTCGAAATCGAACAGCGCGCGGTCCTCGGTGATGGGCAGCGACTGCTGGTATCCGACGGCCTTCATGAACAGCCTCCTGGTTGGCTTGACAATAGGATCTGTTTGTCCTGCTGGCATCACTTCAGCAAGTACTGTAAAAATGGGGAACTAGTCCCCATTTGGATACTATTGGGCCAAAACGCGATGAAACGGAAGAATTTCACCCGCCGTCCCGGCTGCGCGGTCGAAGCCACGCTCGACCTGATCGACGGCAAGTGGAAGGGCGTGATCCTCTACCACCTGCAGGGTGGCAGCCAGCGCTTCGGCGAGCTGCGCCGGCTGATGCCCGGCATCACTCAGCGCATGTTGACCAAGCAGCTGCGGGCGCTCGAGGACGACGGGCTGGTCGTCCGCAAGGTCTATGCCGAGGTGCCGCCGCGCGTCGAATACAGCCTGTCCGAGGTCGGCGAGAGCCTGCGGCCGGTGATCGAGGTCCTCAGAAGCTGGGGCGAGCGGCACCAGGAACGGCTGTCCTGCGCGCCCGTTGCGGAGACCATCAAAGCGCCGCATCAGACCGCCTGAGCTTGGCCGCACCCGCCGTTCCGCCTATATCGAAGTCCTCATTGTCCGGGATTCTTTGCATGACGTTGATTCGCACTTCCGTGGTCCTGCTGCTGTCCCTGCTGGCCGCCTCTCCGCTCGCGGCCCAGGACCGGCGCGTGCCGCAGTCCCAGGCCGAGCTCCGGCTGTCCTATGCGCCGATCGTGCAGCGGGTGCAGCCGGCAGTCGTCAACGTTTACGCCGCCAAGGTGGTGCAGAACCGCAATCCCTTCCTCGACGATCCCATCTTCCGCCGCTTCTTCGGCCTGCAGGGCGGACCGCAGGAGCAGATGCAGCGCTCGCTCGGCTCGGGCGTGATGATCGATCAGTCGGGTCTCGTCGTCACCAACGTGCACGTGATCGAGGGCGCCGATGAGGTGAAGGTGTCGCTGTCCGACAAGCGCGAGTTCGAGGCCGAGATCGTGCTGAAGGACAGCCGCACCGACCTTGCTGTGCTCAAGCTGAAGGGAACGCGCGAGTCGTTCGTCACGCTCGACCTCGCCAATTCCGACGATCTGCTGGTCGGCGATATCGTGCTGGCGATCGGCAATCCCTTCGGCGTCGGCCAGACCGTCACCCACGGCATCGTCTCGGCGCTCGCGCGCACGCAGGTCGGCATCACCGACTACCAGTTCTTCATCCAGACCGACGCGGCCATCAACCCCGGCAATTCTGGCGGTGCGCTGGTCGATATCAACGGCCGCCTGGTCGGCATCAACACCGCGATCTATTCCAAGTCCGGCGGCTCGCAGGGCATCGGCTTCGCGATTCCCGCCAACATGGTGCGTGTCGTCGTGGCGTCCGCCAAGAGCGGCGGTAAGGCGGTCAAGCGTCCGTGGCTCGGCGCGCGGCTGCAGGCGGTGACGCCTGAGATCGCCGAGAGCCTGGGCTTGCGCTCGCCGACCGGCGCGCTGGTCGCCTCCGTGGTCGCGAACAGCCCGGCGGCGAAGGCGGGCATCAAGTCGTCCGACCTGATCGTGTCGATCGACGGCCAGACCGTCGACGATCCCAACGCCTTCGACTACCGCTTCGCCACACGGCCGCTCGGCGGCTCCGCGCAGATCGAGGTGCAGCGCGGCGGCAAGCCGATGAAGGTCGCGGTCGCGCTGGAGACGGCGCCGGACACGGGGCGCAACGAGATGGTCATCAACGGCCGCTCGCCGTTCCAGGGTGCCAAGGTCGCCAACATCTCGCCCGCGGTGGCCGACGAGCTGCATCTCGATGCCGACACCGAGGGCGTCGTCATTCTCGAGCCGGGCGACGGCACCACGGCGGCCAATGTCGGCTTCCAGAAGGGCGACGTGATTATGGCGGTCAACAACCAGAAGATCGCCAAGACCGCTGATCTCGACAAGGCCGCGCGCGAGACCGCCCGCGTCTGGCGCATCACCGTGCTGCGCGGCGGCCAGCAGATCAACGTCACGCTCGGCGGATGAGTCCGAAGCGCCCCCAGCAGGGAGGCCCGAGCCTCTTCGCCGCGGCGGGGATGGAGCACGATGCGCCGCGGCCGCTGCCGGAGCGGCTGCGCCCCCACAAGCTCTCCGACGTCGTCGGACAGGATCACATCCTCGGCCCCGACGGCGCGCTGACGCGCATGCTGGAGACGCGGACGCTGGGCTCGCTGATCTTCTGGGGCCCGCCCGGCACCGGCAAGACCACGGTGGCGCGGCTGTTGGCCGATGCCACCGAGCTGCATTTCGAGCAGATCTCCGCGGTGTTCTCCGGCGTCGCCGACCTGAAGAAGGTGTTCGACGCCGCGCGCGCCCGCCGCGAGACCGGGCAGGGCACGCTTCTCTTCGTCGACGAGGTGCACAGGTTCAATCGCGCCCAGCAGGATTCCTTCCTGCCGGTGATGGAGGACGGCACCGTCGTGCTGGTCGGCGCCACCACCGAGAACCCGTCCTTCGAGCTCAACGCCGCTCTGTTGTCGCGTTCGCGCGTACTGGTGTTCCACTCGCTCGACGCCGCTGCGATCGAGCAGCTCTACAGCAACGCCGAAGCGGTCGAGGGCCGCAAGCTGCCGCTCGACGACGAGGCGCGCGCTGTGCTGATCCGCATGGCCGACGGCGACGGCCGCGCCGCGCTGACGCTCGCCGAGGAAGTCTGGCGCTCGGCGCGCAAGGACGAGGTCTTCAACGCGGTGCAACTGCAGGAGATCCTGCAGCGCCGCGCGCCGATCTACGACAAGTCGGCCGACGGCCACTACAACCTGATCTCGGCGCTGCATAAGGCGGTGCGCGGCTCCGATCCCGACGCGGCGCTGTACTATTTCGCACGCATGCTCGACGCCGGCGAGGACCCGCTGTTCCTGGCGCGCCGCATCGTGCGCATGGCGGTGGAGGACATCGGTCTGGCCGATCCGCAGGCGCTGGTCATCGCCAACGCCGCCAAGGACGCCTATGATTTCCTGGGCTCGCCGGAAGGCGAGCTCGCGATCGCGCAGGCCGTGATCTATGTCGCGACCGCGCCGAAATCCAACGCCGCCTACAAGGCCTTCGGCGCCGCCAAGCGGGTGGCGAAGGAGGGCGGCTCGCTGCTGCCGCCGAAGCACATCCTCAACGCGCCGACCAAGCTGATGCAGGGCGAAGGCTACGGCGCCGGCTACCAGTACGACCACGACGCCCCCGATGCGTTCTCCGGGCAGGACTACTTCCCCGAAGCCCTCGGCCGCCAGCAGTTCTACGACCCGCCCGAGCGCGGCTTCGAGCGCGAGATCAGGAAACGGCTGGATTATTGGGCGAAGCTGAGGAAGGAGCGGGGCGGTTGAATAGCGCCTCGTTCCAGAGGCGTTGATCGTTGCTCCGCCGGACTACGTTGATTTTACCGTCCAGCAAGAAAATCAGACTGGTACCGCGGCCCTTCTTCTAGCTTCCGCCATCTTGCGCAGTGCAGCAAGCCTGCCGTTGGGTGCAGCGGTCGCGATGCGGCCTTGTTAAGCAGGCGGGATCGATCTTGGACTTCGCTTGACACCTTCATCGACTCTGGCGACTACTTTTGAAATCCCGAGACCGATTTTTGCGTCGCGCGTCCAGCTCATCTTTCTCGTTGGCCCAACAAGTGCGTTGTCGGTAAGTGTTGTGAAGGCGGGGCTGCAGTTCGACAGCAGCCCTAGTTGTTGTGAGACCCTGTCCGGTCGCAACTCATTTTGGGAGCTGGACAAAGCGATTCTTTAAGGGCAGCTTCCTCTCATTAGGAAAGCTTTTTTTACAATTCATACCCGCAGGAGCGAGCCATGATATTCAAGCTGGGAGCGGTCGCATCCACTGTAAGCCTTGTGATTTTCGGCGCTGGAAGTGCAGCGGCTGCGTCCTTGTCGGAGTGCAACGCAGCACTGATCGTCTCTACCTACAACAAAATAGATGCTTCCAAGTCCGATTGGCGAATGGCGACGTTCGTAGACAAGGAGGCTTATAACAAGATCAAGGAATCGGCCGGTGCATCTGCTGTCATATACGGAGTGCCGGTGGGCGCAAATTACGACCAGTTCCGCGAGAGTATCGACCGCTACAAGACAAGCACGACGGAGAGTTTTTCGCAGGAGCAATTCCACAACATCTCTTGGACAGGCCTCGGGGCCGAGGCGGCGGATGCTTACAAGGAATGTATCAGGCAGAAGAGTCGAGGCTTGTACATTGTTCCCGATAAGGCAACCGATTCCGACCTGTCGTTCCGTGTAGTTTACGGCGTGGTTGGCGGCAGTCCCAATCCGCTTCCTGTGAAATGGATGGGTGCCGCGGCGAAGGACGCCTCCCTGCCGGGAACGGTGAGTGCCGGTGAAAAAATTATCGTCATCGACAGACCGGCCAAGTCCTCCATGCTGGCGCTCAACGACGATGCAAACGCCGGTTTTTCCGATTCGCTGATTCTGACGCCTTTGCCGCCTCCGATTCCTCCGGAGCAAAAATTCGCCAACCGGTGTGTTATTGCGCAGACCGATGACCCCGGACCCGTGACTAGAGGCAATTCGTTCTCATGGACTTGCGACAGGTTGAGGGCTGGCACCTACGCAGTTTCGTTGAGCGTTGTGCCCAGTGCGGCACGACCGGTCCGCTTAAACTGGCATTCGCAGATCAAATTCATTGGAGACAAGGAGACCGAGGTCTTCGATCTTGCCAAGTCTTCTGGCGGCACCATCGATACTGTGAATGCCGGCATCGGAACAAGCTTCCAGAGCAACGGTAACAACATCACCGTTAAACAGTCGGGGGCGCTTCCTGTAATCAGCGTCTTCATAGATAATACCTGGTGGCACATGGACTTTGCCAACCAGTCCAACGACCCAATCAACATTCCAAAGAATGTCAGCATATCGGTGATCGGAAAATAGACGCAAGCGCTGCAGCGGAAATGCAGTCTCTCCAATTGCACGCGCAGCGCTAGGGCCGGAGGACGCGCCCGACGACCCGGCGCGTCCTAGGTTGAGAGAGCTGCCGTCGTTGCGGTGACAGCAGAACGTTAGTTTACTTCCCGCTCTGCACGAACTCCACGATCTCCCGCGTCAGCCGGTCGTCCTCGGTGTTGATGGAGTAGACCTCCGACATGTGACTATGCTGCGGCAGCATCACCGCGTGCGCACAGCCCGCAGGCCGTTTGCAGGCGGCCTGCTTCAAGAGGTCGAACTGCTCGACGAAGCGCGGCGGGTCGAGCTCGGCGGAGGCGATCATCAGCGGCAGGCTCGAGGCCTGCAGGCCTGATAGTGACGAGCGCTCCTTGAAGCGCGAGGGATCGGTGCCGAAATAGGCCATCTCCTGGTCGCCGAGCGGCGTCGCGGTGAGGTCGTAGACGCCCGAGGCCATGATCGCGCCCGCAAGGCCGCCACCGGCGACCTTGTGGAATTCGGGATGCGCCACATAGGTCGCGACGTGCACCGCGCCGGCCGAATGGCCCATCAGATAGATGCGCGCGGGATCGCCGCCGTTCTCGGCGGCGTGGGCGGCCACCCATTGCACCGCGCTGGCGACGTCCTCGACTCCGGCGGGCCAGGGGAATTTCGGCGCCAGGCGGTAGGTGATGTTGATGCCGACGAAGCCGTGCTTGGTGGCCCATAGCATGATGTTGTCGTAGAATGGGCCGTCCGGCGTGGTGCGCTTGTTGCCGCCGATGAAGGCGCCGCCATGCACGAAGATCAGGATCGGGCGGGGCGCGGCGGCGCTCTCCGGCGTGAAGACATCGAGCAGATTGCGCTCGGCCGTGCCGTATCTCACATCGCGCTGAACCTTGACGCCGATGTAGGGTTCCCTGGCCTGCAGCGGCGCGTAGATCGCGGCGGTCTTCGGCGGGTCGATGGCCCGGCCGATCTCGATCAGCTTCCAGGCAATGTCGTCGGGCATCGGGCTTTGTTGAGCTTGCGCGGCACCCAGCGTCAGCGCGGTCGCTACGATGGTCAGGGCCACTCTCGTCAGCGTCATTCAATTCGCTCCGATCACGTCCGATTTCGCGGGGCAAGGCCTCGCCGGGCCGATTTATCCCGATTTCGCCGTGACTGGCAGTGGCTTTTGAGATACGCAACCTGCCATGAGCCGCCGCATCAAGCGAACCCAGAGCAAATCCGACCGTCCCGCCGACCGCCGCAAGGGCGAGCGGCCGAAGGCCGAGGCTGCGCGCAGCGCAGGCGCGCCAGCCAAGCGCGAGCCATCCAAGCGTCCGGATGGCGAGCGGCCGCGGCGCGACCGTTTTGCCGGCGAGCGCGAGGCAGCACCGCGTAGCGAGTTTGGTCGGGGCAAGGGCGATCGCGTCCGCGCCCCGCGCGCCGAGCGCGAGGATCGTCGCGACGCGTTCGAGTCGCGCGAGCGGCCGCCGGCCAAGCGCGCCAGTGCCGGCAAGCCCGTGCGCTTTGGCGCCGAGCGGGCCGAGCGCAAGCCGGTCGCCGCACCGCCGCCGAAGAAGCCCGAGCCCGAGACGCCGGTGCTGCCGACCAAGGTGCAGACCGTCGTCGTCACCGCCGACGAGAACGGCATGCGCGTCGACCGCTTCCTCGAAGCGCGCTTCCCCGGCCTGTCGTTCTCCCACATCCAGCGCATCGTCCGCAAAGGCGAGCTGCGGGTGAACGGCAAGCGCGCTGATAGCAAGGATCGTCTGGAGGAAGGCCAGAGCGTGCGCATCCCTCCGCTCAAGCTCGATGCGCCGAAGGAGCGCGCTGGCCTCACCGAGGGCGAGCGCAAGACGCTCGAAAGCCTGAAGGCGATGACCTTGTACGAGGACGACGACGTGCTCGTCCTCAACAAGCCCGCGGGGCTTGCGGTGCAGGGCGGCTCCGGCATGACCCGCCACATCGACCAGATGCTGGAGGTGATGCGCGACGCCAAGGGCCAGAAGCCGCGGCTCGTGCACCGCATCGACCGCGAGACCTCGGGCTGTCTGCTGGTCGCCAAGACCCGCTTTGCGGCGACCCATCTGACCGGCGCGTTCCGCCATCGCTCGGCCCGCAAGGTCTATTGGGCGCTGGTGGCCGGCGTGCCCAAGCCGAAGCAGGGCCGCATCTCCACGTATCTTGCCAAGGAGGAGAGCGAGGAGGACACCATCATGCGCGTCGCCGCGCATGGCGACGAGGGCGCCAGCCACGCGGTGACCTACTACGCCGTGGTCGAGGCCTCGGCCAACAAGCTCGCCTGGGTGTCCTTGAAGCCGGTCACGGGGCGCACCCATCAGTTGCGCGCGCACATGGCCCATATCGGCCACCCCATCGTCGGCGATCCCAAATATTTCAACATCGAGAACTGGGCGCTGCCCGGCGGCCTGCAGAACCGGCTGCATCTGCTGGCGCGCCGCATCGTCATCCCGCATCCGCGCGGCGGCGTGATCGACGCCACCGCGCCGCTGCCGCCGCACATGCTGCAGTCGTGGAATCTGCTCGGGCTTGAGCACGACCGCTTCGACCCGATCGAGAACGCGCCGGAGGAGTGAGCGGCATCTCGTAGCGGGCTTCGTAGCCCGCATGAGCGAAGCGACATGCGGGTTCACCCGTACAGCTCGTGAGACCCCGGATATCGCTGCGCTCATCCGGGCTACGCAAACGTCAGTTCCGGAATTGCTCCAGGAATAGCCGCAGCGAATCGTGCGGCGTCTCGACGTCCAGAATAACCCAGCCGTCCGGTCCCTTGACGACAATGAAGTTGAGGGTGATGCGGCGACCCTGGTTGTCGAAGGCGGCTGTGACATAGGTCTTGTCGAACTGCCGGCGCAGGATCGAGATCGCGACCGGGCCGAGCTTCCAGCGCGGGCTCTGCACCAGGAAGTCGTAGGGCTCGCGCCGCGGCGTCGTCCAGGCCCTGGCAAGGCTCGGATCGAAGAACTGCCGTGCGACCTCGGCCGTCCGCGGCAGCCCGGCGGAGAGTTCCGGCACGCCTTGGCCGTAATGGGCGTAGACGTTGCGGACCAGCGATTCCGGGGTGCGGAAGCCGGCCGCGGCCGGGGCGGCGCTGCCGATCAGGACGAGGGCGGACAGCAGGGCGCGCATCGGCAGCTCGCATTTCGGACGGACAGGGCTTATCTAGCGCGAAAACGACGGATCCCGTGTGATCATCCCGTGAGAGGGCTGGAATTCTGATGCGTGAACTGTTTGACGACGTCGTCGGCCGGTCGCCGCTCGATCCGCAGGAATCGGCGCGCCAGGCGATGCGGACGCCGCTGCGCAAGCGCTTCTACAAGGAGGCCGGGACCGCCGCCGCCGAGGGCGGCTTCAACGTGACCCTCGACGGTCGGCCGATCCGCACGCCGTCGGGGCGCGTCGTCATCGTTCCCGCCGGGGAGCTGGCGGAGGCAGTGGCCGCCGAGTGGCAGGCCCAGGGCGACAGCATCGATCCCGCCACGATGCCGCTGACGCGGTTCGCCAACAGCGTCGTGCAGTCAGTGGTCGATCGCACCGATGACGTGCGCGAGGACATCGCCAAATATCTCCAGTCCGACCTGTTGTTCTACCGCGCCGGACATCCCGAGGGGCTGGTCGCGCGCGAGGCCGAGCATTGGGACCCGGTGCTGGACTGGGCCCGCGACAGCCTAGGCGCGCATTTCATCCTGTCCGAGGGCATCGTGCACGTGACCCAGCCGGAGGCCGCGGTGCAGGCGGCGCGGGGCGCGCTGCCGACCGGCCCGTGGACGGTCGCGGCGACGCATGTCGTCACCACGCTGACCGGCTCGGCGCTGCTGGCGTTGGCGCTGGTGCATGGGGTGCGCGACCCCGGCCAGGTCTGGGCGGCGGCCCATGTCGACGAGGACTGGAACGTCGCGCAATGGGGGGCCGACGAGGAGGCGATGAGCCGCCGGGCCGCCAAGCAGATCGACTACGAGGCCGCCGTCCGCATCCTCCGGGCGGTCGACGCCGCGCTCTGAGGCCGGTTAACGCCGGGTTTAGGGGCACCCGCTAGGCTCTGCGCGTAACCCGAGTACGCGCATGGTCCAGAGTGTCACCCCGTCGCCTTCCGTGAGCGCCGTCCGCGGCGTCGGCAGCTCGCCGGCCGGAACCGCGCCGCAGGCCGCGACCACGCTACAGGCCGGTGCGCTGCTCAGCGCCAGGGTGCAGCAGGTGCTCGCCGAGAACCTGGTCCAGGTCGCGATCGGAAACCTGTCGATGGAGCTCGCGAGCGAGCTGCCGCTGCAGGCCGGCCAGACGGTGCAGGTCGCCGTGTCGCAGACCGCGCAAGGGCTGCAGCTCGCCATCGTCGGGCAGGGCGGCAGCGCTGCCACTGGAACCAGTGGCACCCCGACGCCGGCGGCCACCGTCGTCGACGTCACCGGCCGGCTGGCGCCAACCTTGCCCCCGACGCCGGATCCGCTGACCGGGCTGGAGCGGCTCGCATTGTCGATCGCCAGCGAGGAGGCGGCGACCCGCCAGGGCAGCCAGGGCCAATTGTTCGCCGATCTCCAGGCCGTCGCCGACGCGCCCAATCTTCCGCCGGCGTTGCGCGCGGCCGTGGCCCAGGTGCTGGCGCAGCAGACCCAGCTATCGCCGGCGCTGACCGCGGAGGATGTGCAGAGCGCAGTGCGGCGTTCCGGCCTGTTTCTGGAATCCTCGCTTGCCAATGGCACCGCCGGCGCCGGCACGCCCGACCTGAAGGCGGCGCTGATCGTGCTGCGCCAGACGCTGGCGACGGTGCTGCAGACTGTCGATCCCAGCATGGCGGCCTCGACGTCGGCGTCGCCGGGAGGCTCCTATGCCTCGGTGCTGTCCGAGGCCGGCCGCGCCGCCGCCGCGCAACAACAGAGCGCTGCACCCTCGCTGGTGCCCGACGTCGAGATCGAGCTGCCGCCCCAGCCCTGGGCAACGGCAATGGGGCGGCCCGACACCGTGTCTGCCGGCTTCACCGGCTCGGCGCTGATCGAGACCCTGACGGGCGCCAAGGCGCAGTCGCTCGCGCCCGGCACGGTGCTGGCCGTGCTGCAGGAAGCGCAGCAGCAGATTCCGCGCGCCGCCGGCCTCGTTCCCGGACGCAACGCCAATGGCCGCGCCGAAATGGTCGTGCGCACCAACACGCCGCCGCCGCCGTTCCGCGGGGCTGCGCCGATGCCGCAGGCCGTGGCAACGGCGGCGCTCGGCCCGGATACGCCGCTGCCGGCGATCGCGCATCGCCTGCTCGACGAGACCGATCAGGCGCTGTCGCGCCAGACCCTGCTGCAGGTCGCCTCGCTGCCGGATCGCCCGGACGCCTCGACCGCGCGCACCGATCCGGCGCTGCCGCGGTGGAATTTCGAGATTCCCTTCGCCACCCCGCAAGGGACCGCGATGGCACAGTTCGAGATCTCGCGTGACGGCGGCACGCAGTCGCCGGACGCAGCCAAGCGCATCTGGCGGGCGCGCTTCTCGCTCGACGTCGAGCCGGCCGGCCCGGTGCACGCCATGATCAGCTTCAGCGCCGAGCGCACCTCCGTGCGGATGTGGGCCGAGCGTCCGGTCACCGCCGCGCGGTTGCGCGCCGGTCTCTCCGAACTCAGCCAGGCCCTCAGCCGCGCGGAGCTGTCGCCGGGCGATCTCGTGGTGCAGGACGGCGCGCCGCCGGCCGTGATGCCGCCCAAGGCCGGCCATTTCCTGGATCGCGCGCTATGAGCATCGAGGTGAAGGCCGCCAACAAGACCCAGCTCGCCGTCGCCTTGCACTATGACAAGGGCCAGGGCGCGCCGCGCGTCGTCGCCAAGGGCAAGGGCACGATAGGCGCCAAGATCATCGAGGTCGCCAAGGCGCACGACATCCCGATCGAGGAGAACGAGGTGCTCGCCGGCGCGCTCTCCAATGTCGAGCTCGGCGACGAGATCCCGGAGGAGCTCTACAAGGCCGTCGCCGAGGTGCTGGTGTTCGTGCTCAATCTGTCGCGTCCGATGCGCTAGCGCCGCATTTGTGATCTCCGTCATGCGTCGGTCGTCACCGCCGTGTGGTAGGGAGGGCGAACGACGACGGAGACTTGCGATGTCCATGATGAGCCGCCGCCATGCGCTTGCCCTGATGGCCGGCGCCAGCCTGTTGCCCGCGCGCTCGCTCGCGCATGTCGCCCCGCCGCGCAACGAGGTCCGTGGCGATCTCGTCAAGCGCTTCACCGACGAGGGCACCAAGGGCACGTTCCTGGCCTACAAGGTCGAGGACTATCTCATCATCGCCAGCGACACCGATCGCTCCGGCGAGGCGAAGCTGCCGGCCTCGACCTTCAAGATCGCCAATTCGCTGATCGCGCTGGAAACCGGCGTCGTCGAGGATCCCGACAAGGACGTGTTCAAATGGGATGGCGTGACGAGATCGATCGAGGCCTGGAATAAGGATCACACCTTGCGCAGCGCGATCGCGGTCTCCGCCGTCCCGGTCTATCAGGAGATCGCGCGCCGGATCGGTCCTGAGCGCATGCAGAAATATCTCGAGGAGCTCGACTACGGCAATCACGACATCGGCGGCGGCATCGACCAGTTCTGGCTGACAGGCGCGCTTCGCATCGATCCCGTCGAGCAGGTCGATTTCATCGATCGCCTCAGGCGCGGCGCGCTGCCGGTGTCGAAGCGCAGCCAGGATCTGACCCGCGACATCATCCCGACCACCAAGGTCGGCGAGGCCGTGATCCATTTCAAGTCGGGGCTGCTGGGGAAGGAGCAGGGCGCGCTCGGCTGGATGGTTGGCTGGGTCGACAAGGGTGACCAGCCCACCGTGTTCGCGCTCAACATGGATTGCCCCGAGGAGCGCCATGTTGCGGACCGCATGACGCTGGCGCAAGCCTGCCTGAAGGACATCGGCGCGCTGTAGGTGATTGACAGTAGGGTGGGCAAAGGCGCGAGGCACATTCTTAGTCGTAGATGACGCCGTCGCGCGCCGTGCCCACCGTCTTGCTCGGCGCGGTGGGCACGGTGCTCGGAGCGACGCAAGCGTCGCTCCTGCGCGCCTTTGCCCACCCTACATTCTCGTCACCGCCGCGACAGCTCCAAATTGACGCCGGTGATCTCCGTGCCCGCCGGCCGGATCGACACCGTCTGCCGGCGTCCCTGCGTCGTCAGCGACAGCCCGGCCGAAAACGTCTGCCCGCGCGCCTGGGCCTCGATGCGGTTGCCGACCGCGCGGCCCTCGATCGTGCCGGACGCATTGTGGCTCGCCTCGCTCCATTGCCCCGAGATCTCGCCGCCGCGATAGGCGACGTCGCTGGAGAGATCGATGTTGTAGCTGTCGCTGGCGCAACGGATATTGAGACGGAGCTGCTCGCCGGCGCCGCCGACGTCGTAGGCCGCGCGGCAGCGCAGCCGCTCCTGGTTGCCGTCGGACATGCTGAGTACGCCGCCGCCGCTCCAGGAGCCTTCCAGCCCCCGGAACGGAGAGGCCGGCGCGGCATGGGCAACGCCGGCCAGAGCAAGGGCAGTCAGCAACGTAGGGATCGCAAGGCGAGAGGCGCGCATCATCGGGCTCCGTTTCATCGTCGAAAAGTGAGCGACAACGCAGGAACACCCGATGCGTTCGATCTGTCACCTCAAGAATTGATCCAAATCGTTCTATTTTTGCTCACGACAGTTTGAACAGCGTCCGCAGGAAGTCCGTTACCGCCTGGCGCGCGGCCTCCGCGGTGGCGGGATTGCCGCCGACATGCGGATCGAGCTCGACGCAGGCGTCCTGATAGGTGAAGGGTTGCTGCGTCTCGGCATTGATCAGCATCCCGCCGTCGCTCTCCTTGATGCGGCAGTTGCGCACGGTCTGCGCCTTCGGCGCGACGGCGAGCATGTTGGCGCCGAGCAGGCCGAGGTCGAAGCCGTGTGGCGAGTCCGGATATTCGGTCAGCGCAACGTCGCGGCCCGCTGCCTTCAGCCGCTCGACATAGGCCTTGCAGGTCCGCACCGGATTGTAGTCGTCCGGTCCGCCGTGAAAGATCCGGATCGGCCGCGCCACCACATCGGTCTCACCGACATAGGTCGTCGAGCAGTCCGGATAGAACGGGATGTAGGCGGCAAATTGCAGCCCGGAATTGTTCCAGCGCTTGTGGAAACGCTCCAGGCTCGCATACAGCGCCGCCTGACCGCCGCGCGAAAATCCCATCAGCACGATGCGCTCGGGATCGACGCGCGGATGCTTCGCCAGCACGTCGAGCGAGCGATAGATGTCCATGATCAAATTGAGCCGGCCGAGCTGCGCCTGGTTGGTGCTGGTGGCGGTGATGCCGCGTCCGGTGAAGCCGTCGATCGCGAAGGTCGAGATCCCCATCGCATTGAAGGTGCGGCTCCACGCCGCGATGTTGCCGCCGACGCCGCCCGATCCATGCATCAGCACCACGACCGGCAGCCGGCCGCTGCCTTGCGCGACGCGCAGCTCGCCCACGACCGTGACCGGCTTGCCATTGTCGTCGCCGGACAGGAACTGCCGGTCGGACAGCGTGAGCGAGGGGATCGGATACATCTCGATCCGGGCAGGCGTGTCCTTGGAGATGCCTTGGGCATGGGCGCGGCTGCAGAGGCTGAGACCGGCCGCGGTCAGCAGGATCGTGACGACGGTCGCTGCCGTCAGCCGCAGCGATCGTCGAGCGGCTCGAGGCAATGCGTCGGTAAGTCTGAAACGAGCGGGCGCATCAAGCGCCGACGGCGCGGCACTATTATGTCGCTCCATGACCGTCCTCCTGGCTCGCCGCTTGTTGCGGCTTGGCAACCAAGTAGAACGAGGGATCACGGAGCTGTCAAACGGCGTCACGACCTGCGAAGAGCGAGACTGGTGGACAACGCAGCGTGTGGTGCGCTGCGGGATTTGATCGCTACAGAAAGCTAGCCTGTCGTCGTCTTAACCTCGATGAGCCGTTCTCGACCGTCGGGTTCGAAGCTCCTGATGTCATAGCCCGCGCCGTCGCCATCGACGTCGGAAACCCATCGAATTTGGCGCGCGAGATCGGTCCGGCCTGCGGCCAGCAGAGTTGAGCGCTCATGGGCCAGAACGCGTTCTTCACCGGCGCGGCCGAGCGCGCGATTGCGCGCGTCCCGTGCCCCCACATCATATTTTCTGGCAATCACCACCATCTGTTCGAGCTCTTCAGGGGGAGGCGCGTTGCTGTGTGTTGGAGGCGGTCCGATCCACAGTGGCGGAGGCTCCCCATAGCCTGATCCTAATGAGATCGCTGCTGCCCGCGTCGTTCGTGCGAGCCATTCCGGGTTGCGGTCCAGCCAGCGAGCTACGGCAACTTCGAGTGAGGACTGAAAATTGAAGGCGGGCCTGTAGCCAGCGATCCATTCTTCGCCGAGCCCCTTGAGTACGGCACTGATATTTCGATTCTTGTACTCGATCGAACCGTGTGTTCGGCCGGTCGATGCCTGCACGGCACGGTTACGTTCGGCTTTGTTGTACGGTCTCCCCGCGACATCATCCGCGAGCATCGCGAAATAATCGGCGACAATGGCGTCGTTCTGCTCATCGGTCCAGGCGCCAGCCATAGATGCCCTTCGGCAGGATGTGAGGAGCCGCCTGCCTCACACGCAACCATAGCTTAAGGTGCCCGAGCTGGCCAGCAGGCTCAGCTTTGCTGGCGAATTCGATTATGGCGTGAGAGGCCGTCGTCATAGTTGTCCAGAAAGCGATGGACAGAGAGGGGGCCTCTGCCCGACGGGCAATCCTCGCATATCATCCATGCCCGAACTGCCCGTCGTGCCAGTTTGTCGCGGACTGATCACTTGCACCGTCGGGCAAATCAGCTCCACATTTCCGCGCATCCCGGCCCGCCAAGAGGGACGTTTCGCGATCGTCACGAACGTCGGGCTGGGGATGCGGTGGGCGTGTCGGTCTGCAGCCTGGTCTCACGATCGGGCCGACGAACGGAGCGATGCGACGGCGAAATCGTGTGGTCCTGGCCTCCCGGTGCTGAGGCCAAGTCGGTGGGGATGATCCGCTGGCGACGGGGGCAATCAAGCCGGTCCCCGGGGAGATCACGTATAAGGTGCGCCGTGGAAAGGCGCGGTTCTTGAGAGGGTGAAAGTCCCTTCCGGCAAACGTCGTTCCAGCCGGTAGCAATCGGAGCAGTCGGCGAGGTAACGACCCGGCTGAAGCCTCCGGTGGAGAGGGTCACGAGGTGACTTGGCGAGTGGGCGGGCTGTAACACGAGTGAACGTTGAGCAGGCCTCGAAAAGCTCGATGTGGAGGCTGACCTGGCCTTATTACAGGGAAAGCTGACATCGCTGGGGAAGAGAGCGACACGCGCACCCAGCGGCTCCACCGGGGTAGTGACGACGGCACGTCCACAGCGAGAACCGAAGCAACACGGGAGACCCCATTGCGCGGTCGAGCGAGAGACCAACCGGAGACCTGTGAAGGTCGGACCGGGCGCGGCGGGGAGTCGGATGGGCTCGTAGTACCGGGGAAGCCGGGTAATGCCGGTGGAGGAAAGGAGCCCTCGTTCAAGCCGATGTAGGAAGTGGCGCGGGAGGGGAGATTGGGTCACCTCGAAACTCCACCAAGTGTCCGGAAGCTGCAGACTGCGTTACATGCGAAAGCGAAGGCAGAACCCGGGTTCAGGTTCTATCTTCTGTACGACAAGGTGTCTCGGGCGGATGTTCTGAGCTTCGCCTATGCCAGATGCAAAGCCAATGGCGGCGCGGCTGGTGTGGACGGTCAGACGTTCGAGGCCATCGAGGCGTATGGAGGCCAAGGTGCGTCGTCCGCGGATCACAAGAACCCGGATGTCGACAATGGCTGGAATCCGTGGCTCGGAGAACTGGCGGAAGAGCTCAGGAACAAGACGTATCGGCCGCAAGCGGTCAGACGGGTCTACATTCCGAAGCCGAACAGCAAGAAAATGCGACCTCTGGGGATCGCGACGATACGCGACCGGGTGGTTCAGACGGCGGCGATGCTGGTGCTCGAGCCCATCTTCGAAGCCGATCTGGAGCCCGAGCAATATGCGTACCGCGCCGGCAAGACTGCGCTGGACGCGGTGGAGACCGTGAACCGCCTGCTCAATCTGGGGTACACGGCCGTCGTCGACGCGGACCTGCGTGGCTACTTCGACGAGATACCGCACGGACCGCTGATGAAATCAGTGGCGCGCCGGATCTCCGACCGGCACATGCTGCATCTGATCAAGATGTGGATCGAGGCGCCGGTCGAGGAGACGGACGATCGCGGGCGCAAGCGTCGGACCACGTGGAATCGGGACGAGCACCGCGGCATCCCGCAGGGCTCTCCGATCTCCCCGCTGCTGGCGAACCTGTACATGCGACGGCTGGTGTTGTGGTGGAGACAATCGGGCGCGCGGCGGCGGCTGAAGGCCGTCATGGTCAACTATGCCGACGACTTGGTGATCTGCTGCAAGGGTACGGCCGACATCGCCATGCAGACGATGCGAGAGGTCATCAAGAAACTGCAACTGGCGGTCAACGAGGACAAGACACGAATCTGCCACCTGCCGGAAGAGCGGTTCGACTTCCTGGGCTACACGTTCGGACGGTGCTACTCCCACAAGACCGGGAAGGCCCACCTCAACTCGAAGCCATCGAAGAAGAGCATCAAGCGAATCTGCGATGCGATCAGGAACGAGACGGGCCGGCACAGGACGTTGTTATCAACCGAGAAGGTGGTGAAGCGGCTCAATGCCAAGCTCACCGGATGGGCGAACTACTTCCGTCTCGGGCCGGTCTCACCGGCCTACAGGGCGGTCGATGCCCATGCCATCCATCGGCTGCGCCAGTGGTTATGCGAAAAGCATCGGGTTCAAGGCCAGGGGTACAATCGCTTCCCCGACCGGTACCTCTACGAGACGTTGGGGCTGGTACGGCTGCCGAAGTCGACGCGTAACCTGCCGTGGGCGAAGGCATGAGAGCTTGCCCGGGAGCCGGATGCGCGAAACGCGCACGTCCGGTTCGATGAGCGGGGAAGGGAAACGGGGCGTTGCCGAATGGCCCAAGCCACCGCGCCCTTCCTCGACTCTACCCGTTCAAACCATCGCGCAGGGAGGGCCGGGAAGTCCCAGCCGAACCTGTGGTTCCTGCCCCGTGCATTTTCTCTGCACGGGGGCCATGGGGGCGGCAGGCTCCCGGCCTTCCTTGCGCCTCTTCTTCCACGGAAGGGGACGAACTCAAGCAAAGCCCGGGCGCACTCCGCCGCGGGGATCGCGACGTCATGCCTCGAAGCGGCGACTTCAAGCGAAATCTCTCCGGGTGCGATCACGCCAAGCACGGTGCGCCCCAGTCATGACCTCGACCCTACGCGGCAGGACGACCGGCTGCTGTCAGCGAGCAGATCGCCACACGACGCGGCGGCGGCCTTGCCGCGCGCGCGTCGCCTCAGGCGTCGGCCAGCCCCGGCTTGCCGGCCAGGGTGACGAAGGATTTCGCGGTCGACACGGTGCCGTCAGCGACGCTGATGCGGTCGACGACGCGGTAGTCGGCCTGCCAGCGGGCCGGCGTCACGACATGCCTGATATAGCCGCGCTGGTTGCTGAAGAACTTCAGATGCGGATTGTTGGCGAACAATGTCGGCTCGTTGTCGTAGCGCGCAAAGCCGTCGCCGTCCGACGAGATCGAGGTCGCCAGGAATTCGACGCCGACGCAGGGCGAGGCCGGATCGCGCCAATCCTGCTTCAGCTCGAGCGCGACGCCCTTGTGCAGGTCGCCGGTCAGCACGACGGTGTTGGTGATGCCGGCCTCGCGCAGCATCTGCATGACGCGGTCGCGCGCGGCGCTGGCGCCGTCCCATTTGTCGAGGCTGCGCAGCGGCACGTCCGACGACGGCAGCCACGGAAACGAGCGCCAGTCGAGCGGGGCGAACATCACCTGCTGTGCCAGCACCTGCCAGGTTGCGCGGCTGCCGCGCAGACCCTCGGCGAACCACCGCTCCTGCTGCGCGCCCATCATGGTGCGGCTCGGCTCGTCGGCCTCGGGGCAGGCCTTGATGCCGTCGCCGCAGGGCTGCTTCGAGCGGTATTGCCTGGTGTCGAGCACGGCGATGTCGGCGAGCCTGCCAAAGGCGAGGCGGCGAAAAGCGAGGATGTCGGGTCCGCGCGGCAACTGCGCGCGGCGCACCGGCATGTGCTCGTACCAGGCCTGGAAGGCGGCGGCACGCCGGAACAGGAACGCCTCCGGCGGCGTGTCGCGCTTGTCGCGATCGCCGGCCCAATTGTCCATCACCTCGTGATCGTCGAAGCTCGGCAGGAACGGGCAGGCGGCGTGCGCGGCCTGCAGGTCGGGATCGGTCTTGTAGAGCGCATAGCGCTGCCGGTACTCCGGCAGCGTGTAGCAGGTGGCGAATTGCTTCGGCATGGTGCGCGGCAGCGCCACGCCCTTGGACTCGGCGGCGTACGCATTCTCGTAGATGTAGTCGCCATAGTGGAAGACGAAGTCGAGATGGTCCTGCGCGATCGCACGCCACGCCGTGTAGAAGCCGCGGTCCCATTCCTGGCAGCCGGCGGAAGCGAACCGCATCTGCGCGACGTCGGCGCCGGCGGCGGGAAAGGTCCTCGCACGCCCGATCGGGCTCTCCGCCTCCGGCAGGCGGAAGCGATAGAAATAGTCGCGGGCCGGAGCGAGGCCCTCGATCTCGACATGGACGGAGTGCGCCAGCTCGATGCGGGCGATCGCAATGCCGGATTGCACGATGGTCGTCATCGCCGGATCGGTCGCGACCTCCCAGCTCACCTCGCGCGGAAGCGCGATCATGCCGCCACGCGGCTGCAGCGGCTCGGGCGCGAGCCGGGTCCAGATCACGAAGCCGTCGGGGCTGGGATCGCCGGAGGCGACGCCGAGCGTGAACGGGTTGGATTTCAGCGGCGGAGCCTGGGCGAGCGCCGTGCGCGCCAGCGGCGTGCCGAGCGTCACCAGCCCGGTCTGCAGTGCGCCGCGCAGCAGGCTGCGCCGGTCCAGGCCGGCCATGTGTCGGAATCGGATCATGCCGGCATCCTACCCGTTGCGGCAGGTCCCTGCATCCGGCGTTCAGCCTCGCGGCGCGGCAGGCCCGATCCGGCCAAGATGGGTGAAGCCGAAGCCGTCGGTGTATTTCAGGCCGTAGCCGACCAGCCGGTCGACGCCGATATGGGCGAGCCAGATGGTGGCGAGCTGGGTCGCCAGCGGCACGCCGAGCGCCAGTCCGACCGCGAGCAGGGCGGCCGGCAGCAGCGTGGCATGCGCGGCGTTGTACACGGCCGCTCCGATCCGGGGGCCGCCGAGATAGCCGGCAAAGCTGAGGTCGGGCCCCAGGAAGAGGGCCGCAAACAGCCACCACGAGTCCCCTCGATGGGCGTAGAAGGCGATTGCCGCGGCCGCCAGCACCAGCCCTTCGAGCCGCAACAGCAGGCGGACGCCGCCCCGCACGGCGCCCCGGGCTGCGTCATCGGCCGGATCGGCAAGGCTTGGTCGAGCGGCCATATCCATGATTCTGCTTCCAATTCCGAACTGTGGGAGGAGGGGCGACCCGTCCGAAAGCCGCTTTTCGCCTCCGAAATAGCCGTGTTAGAAGGCCGCCAACACTCACGAGATCGGGAACGGGCGGGACGCGCATGAAGGACATCCTGGACACCTTGGAGACGCGGCGCGCCGGCGCGCGGCTCGGCGGCGGCGAGAAACGCATCGAGGCGCAGCATGCCCGCGGCAAGCTGACGGCCCGCGAGCGGATCGAGCTGCTGCTCGACAAGGGCAGCTTCGAGGAGTTCGACATGTTCGTCGAGCACCGCTCGACCGAGTTCGGGATGGAGAAGACCAAGGTCCCGGGCGACGGCGTCGTCACCGGCTGGGGCACTGTCAACGGCCGCAAGACCTTCGTGTTCGCCAAGGACTTCACCGTGTTCGGCGGCTCGCTGTCCGAGACCCACGCGCTGAAGATCACCAAGCTGCAGGACATGGCGATGAAGGCGCGTGCGCCCATCATCGGCCTCTATGACGCCGGCGGCGCCCGCATCCAGGAGGGCGTCGCGGCGCTCGCGGGCTATTCCTATGTGTTCCGCCGCAACGTGCTGGCCTCCGGCGTGATCCCGCAGATCTCCGTCATCATGGGCCCGTGCGCCGGCGGCGACGTCTATTCGCCGGCCATGACCGACTTCATCTTCATGGTGAAGAACACGAGCTACATGTTCGTGACCGGCCCCGATGTCGTGAAGACCGTCACCAACGAGGTCGTGACCGCGGAAGAGCTCGGCGGCGCCTCGGTGCACGCGACGCGCTCCTCGATCGCCGACGGCGCGTTCGATAACGACGTCGAGACCCTGTTGCAGATGCGCCGGCTGATCGACTTCCTGCCGTCGAACAACACCGACGGCGTGCCGGAATGGCCGAGCTTCGACGACATCGAGCGCGTCGACATGTCGCTCGACACGCTGATCCCCGACAATCCGAACAAGCCCTACGACATGAAGGAGCTGATCCTGAAGGTCGTCGACGAGGGCGACTTCTTCGAGATCGCGGAAGGCTTCGCCAAGAACATCGTCACCGGTTTCGGCCGCATCGCCGGCCGCACCGTCGGCTTCGTCGCCAACCAGCCGATGGTGCTGGCGGGCGTGCTCGACAGCGATGCCTCGCGCAAGGCGGCGCGCTTCGTCCGCTTCTGCGACGCCTTCAACATCCCGATCGTCACCTTCGTCGACGTGCCGGGCTTCCTGCCGGGCACCGCGCAGGAATATGGCGGCCTGATCAAGCACGGCGCCAAGCTGTTGTTCGCGTATTCGCAGTGCACGGTGCCGCTGGTCACGATCATCACCCGCAAGGCCTATGGCGGCGCCTTCGACGTCATGGCCTCCAAGGAGATCGGCGCCGACATGAACTACGCCTGGCCGACGGCGCAGATCGCGGTCATGGGCGCCAAGGGCGCGGTCGAGATCATCTTCCGCGCCGACATGGCGGATCCGGAGAAGATCGCCGCGCGCACCAAGGAATACGAGGACCGCTTCCTGTCGCCGTTCATCGCCGCCGAGCGCGGCTACATCGACGACGTCATCATGCCGCACTCCACCCGCCGCCGCATCGCGCGTGCACTCGCCATGCTCCGCGACAAGAAGATGGAAATGCCGGCGAAGAAGCACGACAATCTGCCGCTCTGAGGGGGAGTGAAGAAGTGGGAGGGCGGCGCCCCGGCGCGTCGCCTTCGTATTTGACGAAGTCCGGCGACCGCAGCGCGCTGCCGCCGGAGCGGCGCGGCAATCTGCGCCGTTTCCGCCCACTGGCGTTAAGCTTACGGCTTAACTAACCTTTAACGATGGGTTTGCGGGAACTGGGCCGCTGGCCTAGCATTTATCGATCGCTGGTGGGTCAGAAGAGTAGGGTCGCGTATCATGGCTGTCGGAACATCGGCATATCGGAATTCCAGAGTTCTGGTCGTCTGCGCGGCAGCCGCCGCGCTGATGTTCTCCTCCGAGGCCGCGTCGGCCCAGTCCGGCGCCGCGGTGGCTGCGCCCGTCGCCGCCGGTCAGGCGGGGCCGAGCCAGGTCGTCCCGCCGGCGCTTGGCGCGCGGCCCTTCGTCCGTCACCACCGCGGCTATCGTTCCTATCTGCCGGCCGCCGGCGCTTTCGCCTATGGCGGCCCTGGCGAGCCCGTGCCGCAGCAGATCCCCGAGCACACATCGGCCGACGTGCGCTACACTTATACGTATGACGTCCCGTGGGACTGGGTTCACCGCTATCCGCCGAATGTCGTGCCGTCCGATCGCCCCTATGTGTCGAGCTGTCCGATGCAGACCGTGACGGTACCGGGCCGCCGCGGCGGCGATCACTCCGTCACGATCACGCGCTGCTACTGACGTTTTGAGCCAGCTCAATGCGATCCGTGTGAACAGGCGCTAGTTTCATCAAATACCGACCGGCTTCGCTCGCGCGAGGTCGCGAGGTGACGAGGCCCGGACTCCTAGGCACTCCGGGCCTCGTTGATTTTGATAGTCTCCCGTCATCGCGCGGCGATGATCGAGACGACGGCAAGGTCGCGTTTTTGATCGTGCTCCGTGACGACACCAACACGGACCGGAGGAAACTCGATGCCGTCAGCCATCTTCGTCGTATGTGACGCGGACGCGTGAGAGCTTCGTGCTGGCGCAGGCGGTCGAGGAGTGATCGGCCGGCGGCGCGTACCAAGATCGGCGAAGGTGGCAGAGCCATGGTGGTGCCGCGGGCATGCGCCAGTTCAGCTCACGTTCAGGTGATCGGCCGAATACTCACTTCATGCTCTGGCTCGTGGATCATGGAGGCGTGCGATGGAACGACGGAATTTCCTCAAGCTGGCATTCGGGCTCGGCTGCGCGGCGGCGGCCGGCGCCGTGCTCCGCACCACCGATGCGGTCGCTGCGCCGCTCTCGCCGTTGCCGCTGAACGAAGCGGCGCCTTCAGCAAGGGATCAGCACGTCGAGCGCGCGGTCGGTTCGCAGGATGAGGCCGATCGGCTCGCGCCGGAGCAGGTTCGCTGGGGGCATCACGGTCATCATCACGGACACCATGGTCACGGCCATCATTGGGGCTGGCGCCGGCGGCATTGGGGTTGGCGGCGCCGTCATTGGGGCTGGCATCACCATCATCGGCACTGGCGCCGCCGTTGGCACCGTCGTCACCACTGGTGATGTCGGCACAGCTGCCTCATGACAAGCGCTGCTTCCGTCGCGAGTGGGGCCTCCGGCGCATTCTGCTCGCCGTCATTGAACAGAGGCAGCAGGCTGACCGGGTACGGGGTAGGGGAAGCCTTCGAGATTGATGCCGTAGGGCTCGCGCGGCGTCGTCCTCTGCGATGCGGTGCTCGCTTTCGCGGCGATTGTCGCGCCCGGCGAAACGGGACATGGAGATTCCAGGAAAGACGGGGATGAGATGGTCGTTCCGTGCCCCGCGTTGGTTTGGGCCGCAAGGCAGGAAGGCGCTGCGATAAAGAGCGCGTGATCGTCAGTCTTCGGCCGGACCGAACAGCGCCGCGAAATGCTTTTCGCCGGCGCGGCTGAAATTCACCACGCGGCTGCCTGGGGTGGCATCGCGCGCCGCCCATTTCAGCTCGGTGAAGCGCTTCATCAACGCTGCGCCAAGCGTGCCCGCGAGATGATGCCGCCGCGCGCTCCAATCGAGACAGGCCTTGCAGACGGGCCGGCGGGGATGCGCCAGCATTTCCGGCGAGATCCGCAGATGCTGCGCCAGGAAATGTTCGCCGTCCTCGGTCAGGACGATCTCCTGCTTGCGCCGGCGCACCAGCTTCTGCCGCGTCATGCTGTCGAGCATCTGCACGCCGAGATCGCCGGCGAGGTGGTCATAGCAGATGCGCGCGCGCCGCAGCTCCGGCTCCTTTGGTCCAGTGCGCACCCGCATGTGGCCGGCGCGCGCGGCGAGGCCGGCGAGCTTCTCCAGCACGTCGGCGACGTCGGGATCGGCGAGCCGGTAGTAGCGGTGACGGCCCTGCTTCTCCGGCTCGATCAGGCCGCCGCCTTCGAGCTTGGCAAGATGCGAGCTCGCCGTCTGCGGCGTCACGCCGGCCTCCTGGGCGAGCTCGGTCGCGGTCAGCGCGCGGCCCGACAGCAGCGCAGTCAGCATGTTGGCGCGGGCGGGATCGCCGACCAGCGCCGCCACCATCGCAATGTCCGGACCTGATTTCATACTTCGATGCTAGCCGAAGCATTCTCGTCGGGCAAGCGGATAGTGTCGATGATACAGAACTCACCGGAGGTTGTCATGACCATCACCGTCTTCATCCGCTATCGCATCGATCCGTTCAAGCGCGACGTGTTCGAAGCCTACGCCAAGCGCTGGCTGTCGATCATTCCTCGCTGTGGCGGCGACCTGATCGGCTATTTCATGCCTCACGAAGGCACCAACGACATCGCCTACGGCCTGATTTCATTCGACAGTCTCGCGGCTTACGAGCGCTATCGCGCGACCTTGCGCGGCGATGCCGAGGGCCGGGCGAACTTCGCGCTGGCCGAGGAGCACAAGCTCATTCTGGGCGAAGAGCGAACATTCTTGCGCAATGTCGTGGCGGCGCAATGATCGCGGCTCTATGCTGCCACACAACGCGACGATGCATGGGAGGATGACATGACGGTGACCAACACGGCGGACAAGCGCGCAGCCTTTCGCAAGTTGCACGAGGCCGGCTGCTTCGTGCTGCCGAACCCGTTCGACGTCGGCACGGCGAAGATGCTGCAGCATCTCGGCTTCAACGCGATCGCCTCCACCAGCGCCGGCTTCGCGTGGTCGATTGGCAAGGCGGACACCAAGGTCGAACTGGATGAGGTGCTCGCCCATTTGAAATCGCTCAGCGCCGCCATCGACATTCCCGTGAATGCCGATTTCGAGGGCGGCTTCGCCGATGCGCCGGAGGGTGTGGCGGCCAACGTCACGCGCGCGGTCGCGACCGGCGTCGCCGGTCTGTCGATCGAGGATTCCACGGGCGACAAGGATGATCCGCTCTATGAGCGCGCGCTCGCCATAGCGCGTATCCGCGCGGCCCGGCAGGCCATCGATGCGACTGGCGCCGACGTGCTGTTGACCGGCCGCTGCGAGGCGTTTCTCTGGGGCAAGCCCGACCTCAAGCTCGTGACCGACCGCCTCACAGCCTATGCCGAAGCGGGCGCGGATTGTCTCTACGCGCCCGGGATCAAGACGATCGAGGAGATCACTGCGGTCGTGAAAGCCGTGGCGCCCAAGCCGGTCAACCTTCTGATCGGCGCTTCCGGCCTGTCGTTGGGGCAAGCCACCGAGCTCGGCGTGCGCCGCATCAGCGTCGGCGGTTCGCTGGCCCGGATGGCCTGGGCCGGCTTCATCCGGGCGGCCAAGGAGATGGCTGAGCAGGGCACCTTCACCGAACTGGCCAACGGCTATCCCGGCGGCGAGCTGAACAGGATCTTCGGTTGAGATCAGGCTGCGCGCCCGGCCTCCCGCAGATCCCGATCTCATCCGCCTGTAGAAAAGCCGCGGACTCTGCCGCGGCTTTTCAGTCTGAGTTCGCGGAAATCGCTTAGTAGCGATCCGTCCCGATGCCGACGCTCACGCCCGGAGCGCGGAAGCCGATGCCGCCGCGGTCTTCATAGCCGCGCCGCTCGATGTAGCGCTCGCGCGGAGCGTACGCGTAGGAATCGCGATCTTCGCCTTGAATGATGACGCGGCGCTCACTGCGCTCGCGCCAACAGCGGCCGTCCTCGTTACAGACCATCCGGATGTTCTGGATGTCGCGTTGCGGGACCGCCGAGGCTGCGGGAGAGATCGGTGCCGCCGAAGCGGCGGTCACGGCCAGCGTGCTTGCCGCGGCTGCGATAGCTATGGAGAGAGCTTTCATTACGTATCTCCTGGGTGAGAGTGTCAATGAGCCAATCGGTTCGCGCTGCTATGGTTCCACGGCGGCCCTCGCACATTTCGCGTAATTTGTTGGAGGACTCGCCAAAAAAGCGGCGGCGGATGATTGCTCACCCGCCGCCCAGGAGTGAGACCGCTAATTGCCGTCCGCGAGACTACTTGACGGCGTTGGGCTTGTCGCTCGGGGCCGCCGGCGGCGGTGTGGTGCGATCTCCCGCGGCGCCGGTCGTCACGCCGGTCGAGGTGTTATCTTTGGTGGTCGATGCCGATTGCGAAGCCGGTGTGGTGCTCGCCTGGTCGTTGCGCATCGACATGTTGTTCAGGCCGTAGAACACCGCGCCGAGCAGGATCGCGATGCCCAGGGCATAGGCCGCGATGCGGCCCGTCGAGCTGGGGGCGTTCGTCGGCTCGAGATCGGGCTGCAGCCGGTTGTCCACTGGCGGCGTGCGCTCATAATCTGTTCCCGTCATTCCAGCCCCAGTGATGTCGGGACGTGTGGACATGTCGGGACGGTTCATGCCGTCGGGATAACGTTCGTTGGGAAGCCGTTCGTTGGCCATCTCATCCTCCTGGTGATTGTCACCTGACAACCAGGGCGGCTCCGGGCCGTTCCGCGAAACCTGCGCGAATCCCAATTTGTATCGTTGCACGGCGCGCTAAGGTTCCTCGCGAGCATTGCGATTCTCGTTCTATTGGAACTTCTGGAGCTCACCTCATGTGGAACCTGCCGCCCGGTGACAGCGTGTTGCATCTGTTGACCTGGGTGGCGCTGGCGGCGCAGGCGATGACGGCCGCGCTGGCGGCGGGACGCCGCAGCATGGACTGGATGGGCGTCTGCTTGTTGGGGGCGATCACCGCGCTCGGCGGCGGCACCTTGCGCGACGTGCTGCTCGGCCACTATCCGCTTGCCTGGGTCGAGCGGCCGTCCTTGCTGCTGCTGACCGTGCTGGCGCCGTTCGTGACGATCGCGATGGCGCGCCTGGTTCACAGGCTGACCATGGCCTTCCTCGTTCTCGATGCGGTCGGCCTCGTCGTGTTCACGATGACGGGCTGCGACATCGCCTGGCAGATGAACGTGCCGATCGGCATCGTCATCGTCGCTGGGATGATCACGGGCTGCGCCGGCGGCGTGCTGCGCGACATCCTGTGCAATGACGTGCCATTGCTGTTTCGCGCCGAACTCTACGCCAGCGTGTCCCTCGTCACGGGCCTGGTCTATGCGACCGGCTTGTCGCTCGGCATCGCCAGCGGATGGTGGACGGCGCTGACCTTCGCGCTCGGACTGTCGTTCCGGCTGCTCGCGATCCGCTACAAATGGAACATGCCGCGCTTCGTATTTGCGGGCGACGATCGGGGATGAACGGCGGCGGTCTTGTCGCATCGCACAATTCGTTTGGTGCCGGAATCGCGCCGGCCACAACGCTTCAGTAACGGTCCGCCGAGCCGCCAAAGCCATGGCACGCATCATCCCATTTCGCGGAGGCGGGGGTTTTCGACACAAACCGCAAAAGCCGCGACCGGCTCCCGCCACGAAATTGCGATTTCGGTTGGCTGCCCTGCGCAAACGAGATTTGTGATGCGCATTCTTCAAAAGCAGACATAAATGATTGGCAGAACGCGCGCTTCCGCCGGCCGGCGGCAGCCGCGCACCCCGGTAAAGCACGGCAAGAGGGCGGAATGGGACTCAACGAGAGCGAGATCAATCTCGACCAGAAATACACCGCAAGCTCCGGCCACATCTTCCTGACCGGCATCCAGGCGCTGGTGCGGCTGCCGATGGCCCAGATCCGGCGCGACCGCGCCGCCGGCCTCAATACCGCCGGCTTCATCTCCGGCTATCGCGGCTCGCCGCTCGGCGGCTACGACCAGCAGCTGTTCTCCGCCCGCAAGCATCTCGAGCAGTACAACATCAAGTTCCAGCCCGGCGTGAACGAGGACCTCGCGGCGACCGCGATCTGGGGTTCGCAGCAGCTCGCACTGTCGCCCGGCGGCAGGTATGACGGCGTCGTCGGCATCTGGTACGGCAAGGGCCCCGGCGTCGACCGCTGCGGCGACGTGTTTCGCCACGGCAATGCGGCCGGCTCCGCCAAGAACGGCGGCGTGCTCTGTCTCGCCGGCGACGACCACGGCGCCAAATCCTCGACCGTGCCGCATCAGTCCGACCATGCCTTCATCTCGGCGCTGATGCCCTATCTCTACCCGTCCTCGATCCACGAGATGATCGAGATGGGCCTGCTCGGCATTGCGATGTCGCGCTATTCCGGCTGCTGGGTCGGCATGAAGGTGATCACCGAGACGGTGGAGACCACCGCCGAGATCAACCTCAACGACGAGATGACGCCGTTCGTCATTCCCCCCGATTTCGAGATGCCGCCGGGTGGTCTCAATCTGCGCTGGCCCGACGACCGCTTCGACCAGGACCGTCGGCTGCAGGACTACAAGGGCTTTGCCGCGATCGCCTTTGCCCGCGCCAACAAGGTCAACCGCATCACGATGGACTCACCGAATGCCCGCTACGGCATCATGGCGTCCGGCAAGAGCTATGAGGACATCCGTCAGGCGCTGCGCGAGCTCGGCATCACCGAGGAGGTCGCGGCCAAGATCGGCTTGCGGCTCTACAAGATCGGCATGCCCTGGCCGCTGGAGCCGGAAGGCGTGCGGCAGTTCGCGGTCGGCCTCGAGGAGATCTTCATCATCGAGGAGCGCCGCGAGATCGTCGAGAACCAGGTCAAGCAGGAGCTGTTCAACTGGCGCGACGACGTCCGCCCGCGCATCGTCGGCAAGATGGACGAGCACGACAAGCGCTTCCTGCCGTTCGCCACCGAGCTTTCCGTCGCCTCGCTCGCGAGCTCATTGACGGAGCGTCTTCTCCGCCTCGACCTCAATCCCGAGATCAAGGCGATGCTGCGCGCCAAGGCCGACTGGTTCAACGGCCGCGACGCCTCGCAGATGCAGCTGATCTCGCCGGTGGCGCGCACGCCGTATTTCTGCTCGGGCTGCCCGCACAACACCTCGACCAAGGTGCCCGAGGGCAGCCGCGCGCTCGCCGGCATTGGCTGCCACTTCATGTCGCTGTGGATGAACCGCAACACCGAGACCTTCACCCATATGGGCGGCGAGGGCGTGCCTTGGGTCGGCATCGCACCGTTCACCGACGAGAAGCACATCTTCGCCAATCTCGGCGACGGCACCTATTTCCACTCTGGCAGCCTCGCGATCCGCCAGTCGATCGCCTCCAAGGCCAACATTACCTACAAGATCCTCTACAACGACGCGGTTGCGATGACCGGCGGCCAGCGCCATGACGGCGATTTGTCGCCGCAGCAGATCACCTTCCAGCTCCATGCCGAGGGCATCCGCGAGATCTATCTGGTCTCGGAAAATCCCGACGCCTATCCGGCCGACAGCATCGCGCCCGGCGTCAAGCTGGCGCATCGCGACGAGCTCGAGAACGTCATGAAGACGCTCCGCGAGACCAAGGGCGCCTCGGCGATCGTGTTCGTGCAGACCTGCGCCGCCGAGAAGCGCCGCCGCCGCAAGCGCGGCACGATGGAGGATCCGCAGCGCCGCGTCTTCATCAATCCGGCCGTCTGCGAGGGCTGCGGCGACTGCTCGGTGCAGTCGAACTGCATCTCGGTCGAGCCGCTGGAGACTGAGCTCGGGCGCAAGCGCGTCATCAACCAGTCCTCCTGCAACAAGGACTATTCCTGCGTGAAGGGCTTCTGCCCGTCCTTCGTCACGATCGACGGCGGCAAGCCGCGCAGCCGCGCCCCAGCCGAACTCGGCGACATCGGCGTGATGCCGGAGCCCCTGACCAAGCCGTCGCTGGAGCGGCCCTACAACGTCGCGGTCGGCGGCGTCGGCGGCACCGGCGTGCTGACGATCGGCGCGCTGCTCGGCATGGCCGCCCATATCGAGGGCAAGGCCTCGATGATCCTCGACATGTCCGGCCTCGCGCAGAAGGGCGGCGCGGTGCTCAGCCATGTGCGCCTGTCGGAGAACACCGCCGATGTGACCTGCTCGCGTATCGTCACCGGCACCGCCGATCTCGTCATCGCCGCCGACGAGGTGGTGGCGGGCGCCAAGGAGACGATCACGCTGTGCGACAGCGCGCGCACCCATGGCGTCATCAACAGCCATCTGATTCCGACCGCCGATTTCGTGCTCAACCGCGACTTCAACTTCCAGAACCGCAAGGTGACGGGCCTGCTGGAAACGGCGCTGCACAAGGACTCGAGCTTCCTCGATTTCACCAAGCCGGCCGAGGCGCTGCTTGGCGACAGCATCGCCACCAACATGATGATGATGGGGTATGCCTATCAGAAGGGCCTGCTGCCGCTGTCGGCGGAGGCGATCGAGAAGGCGATCGCGATCAACGGCGTCGCGGTCAAGATGAACACCGAGGCGTTCCGGCTCGGCCGCCTCGCGGTGGTCAATCCCGAGCGGCTCGCCGACATGATGACCGGCAAGGACGAGGCGGTGCCGCCGAAGTCGCTGGAGGCGATGACGCTCGACGAGATCATCGCCCATCGCATGGCCTTGCTCACCGGCTATCAGAATGCGCGGCTCGCCAAGCGCTACCGCAAGCTGGTCGATCAGGTGCGCGAGGCCGCCGACAAGGGCGGCTACGGCGAGGCGCTGCCGCGCGCGGTCGCGATCAACTACGCCAAGCTGCTGGCCTACAAGGACGAGTACGAGGTGGCGCGGCTGTTCTCGGACGGCACCTTCCAGAGGCAGCTCCACGACGCCTTCGAGGGCGACTACAAGATCTCCTTCAACCTCGCGCCGCCGATCCTCAATTCCGGCCTCGATCCCCAGGGGCGGCCGAAGAAGCGCAGCTTCGGCCCGGGCATGATGAAGCTGTTCCGGCTGCTGGCGAAGCTCAAGGGCCTGCGCGGCACGCCGCTCGACATCTTCGGCTATGCGGCCGAGCGCCGGATGGAGCGCGACCTGATCGCGGGCTATGAGAAGGACGTCGCGACGGTGCTGAACTTGTTGTCGCCGGCCAATGCCGAGATCGCCGTCGAGCTGCTGTCGCTGCCCGACAAGATCCGCGGCTACGGCCCCGTCAAGGAGAAGGCGGTGAATGACGCGAAAGTGCGTTATGCGCAACTCGCCGCCGACCTCGCCAGCCCGCCGCCGGCGCCACGGCAGATGGCGGCGGAGTAGGCACTCCAGGCGACGTGCCGTAGGGTGGGCAAAGGCGCGCGAGCGCCGTGCCCACCATCATGCGATCTGTATACCTCTCGTCATTCCGGGGCGCTCGTGCGCGCCTGCGCGAGCCGGGAATCCATAACCACAGACGGGATCATTGCGCGAGATTTTCGCTTTCGTCGTCGCAGCGGCCCGTCGTGGCTCTGGAACCCGCGCTCAGCTCTCACGTCAAATGGCTCCGCTATTTTGTCGAGCGGTCTGCCCCGGAATGACGCCTGGGAGTGTGTCGTGCGCTCACACCACCGTCATTGCGAGCGTAGCGAAGCAATCTAGCGTCCTTGCCCAACTCTGGATGACTCCCGTTCACCCACTCGTGCGGATGTCGCATAAATCTGCCGTATTCACTACATGTTGCTATATGCATGGAGGCGTCGATAGGGGTGATCCATGCGAGTTCTGGTTTTCTTGTTCGCGGCTATCGCGGCGATATCGACCTCGAGCCACGCCGAGGTCATGTCCTGGCGTGGCGTGGGGCCGGTCGACCTGGGCATGACCGTTGCCGAGGCCGAGCGTGCGTTGAACGCAAAGCTTGGTCCGATGGAGCCGCCGTACACGAAGGAGTGCTATGTCGCCAGTCGCGCCGACGGCAAGGACGAAGCGCTGTCCTACGTGATCGTCGATGGCAGGATTGCCGTGATCTACCTCTTTCTCGACGATGGGCGTCGACCAGATCCGAAGATCGTCGACGCGAACGGAGTTGGAGTGGGGTCGACGGAGGCCGACATCGCGGGTGCCTATGGAGCGACGGAGCGGACATTCGCGCCATACGAGAGCGAGGAGACCGAGGAAGACAAGGCCGAGCGGCTGAAGCAGGGTGTCACGGAGCCGCCACCCGCACCCAATCATTGGGTGATCGCCAAGAGCCCGGATGCCAAGAGAGCGATCATTTTCGAGACCCGGGATGATAAGGTGATCTACTGGAGGACGGGAATCTTGCCGGCGGTCATGTCCTGGGAGGATTGCATATAGTGCCCACGTGAACGAAGCGACACGGGCGGCCAGGGGCGTCAGTTCGCCATCCGCTCGCGGCTCATGCGCAGCGTCACGACCAGGCCTTCGTCGGACCAGTCGAAGGCGATGGTGCCGCCGAGCTGGGCGTTCACGCTGCGATGGATCAGCTTGCTGCCGAAGCCTTCGCTGGTGTCGGCCGACTTCGGCGGCCCGCCGCGCTCGGTCCACGTGATCGCGACCTCGTCGTCATGCGCGCTGCATGACACGTCCAGCGTGCCGCTCGAAACCGACAGCGAGCCGTATTTCGCCGAGTTGGTCGCGAGCTCGTGGATCACCAGCGCCAATGTCGTGCTCGAGCGTTCTCCGACATTCATCTTGGGCACCGACACACGGATGCGGACGCTGGCGCCTTTCTCGTCATAGGGGGCAAGCAGCACCGAGACGAGATCGCCGAGCAGGGCTGCTTGGTTCGTCCCGCCCGGCCGCGGACGTATCAGATCCTGGGCACGGCCCAGCGCGATCAACCGGCTGGCGAGCTCGTGGGCCATGTCCTCCTTCGTCGCCGCCGTCCGTGACGTCATCTGCGTCAGCGCGGTCGCGATCGTCAGCAGGTTCTTGACCCGGTGGCCCATCTCGCCCGCCAGCAGCTCGTTGGCTTCCTCGGCCTGCTTGCGCTGGGTCACGTCGAGGAAGATGCCGAACATCAGCCGCTCGGCGATGTCGGCATCGTCGCCTTGGCCGCGGGCGGAAATCCAGCGGATCTCGCCATCCGCGAGAATGCGAAAATCGATCTCATACGCGCCGACGATCGCCCGCGTCGCCGAAAACGCCGACCTCACCCGCTCGAGGTCGGCCGGGTGAATGTTCCGGGACAGCACCTCGAACGTGATCCTGCTCTTGCTCTTGGGCACCTCCCACAGCTCATAGGCGCGCTCGTCCATCGTGATCGCATCGGTGTCGACGTTCCACGACCACAAGGCCACGCCGGCAGCTTTGGTAGCGGCCCGCAGATGCTTTTCGTGCCAGATCGGCATGCACGCGTCCTCGGCCGGCATGAGTTCGCTTCCCCCTTTCGTCGCTGCTCCGCAAGCTACGGATCCCGCAATCCGGCAGCCGCAGCCATATTCGCCCTCCGACTACGCCGCCGCTGCGACTTCGTCGATCGAGGACATGACGGCCTCGGTCGCCGTCTGATGCACCATGTGGCCGGCACCGCGCACGCGGTGAAAGGTGCTCTGGCTGACGTCGTGATGAAGCCGTCTGGACTGCGCGTCGACGTCGATCAGGCGATCCTGATCGCCGGCAACGATCACGACCGGCATCTTCAGCTCACCGTACGCTCTCCTGAAGCGGAAAGCATCGGGAATCATCAGCGCGGCTTCCGCAGCGGAGGCGCGAATCTGCGACGGGCGAACCGCCATTTCCTTCGGGAAGCCGGCAAACTTCGCCGGAACCGACCGCGGGCCGAACAGCTTGGCCATCAGCAGCGGCCACATCATCCGGCTGATCAAAGGCGAGATCGTGTAGCGCAGAATATCGCCCACCAACGGAATGGCCGGAGCCGATCCGGCCACCACGTCGGACCGGAAGGTCGGATAGTAATAGCCGGAGGCGAGCACCATGCCCTTGACCATGGCCGGATGTTCGAGGGCGAGCGCCACCGCCACGGATGCGCCCCAGGAGTGACCCAGCACGAAGGCCTCCGATACGCCCAGGCGGTCGAGTGCGCTCTTGATTAGCCGGGCCTGCGCCGTCGGCGTCCAGACGACGTTGCGCGGCCGGTCGCTATGGCCGAAGCCAGGCCGGTCGAATGCAATGACACGGTAGTTCTGCGCCGCCAGATCGATCAGGCCGCTGGAGGCGAAGTCCTGGATCATGCTGCCGTTGCCGTGCAGCAGCACCAGCGGCACGCCGGTGCCGCGCTCGACATAGTGCAGCCGGACGCCGTCGACGTCCATGAACTGGCCGGCGGGGGGATTGGCCCGTTCGGCCGACTTGGCGAGGCGGCGATTGATCAGTGCTGTGACGGCCAGGACGGCCGTGGCCGCCGCTGCCGCCAGAAGAAATGGATGAGTCTTCGCCAGCGACCGGCCGCGACGCGTCAGGGGCTCGAGGGACGGTGTCGGGTTGGTCAGGAGGCTGGGCGTTGGGGCTGCGAGCTTGCGCGCTGTGGTCCGGGCTGCGGTCATCATCTGCCCTCATGGAAAGGCGTGCACGACAACCGGAGGATCCGAGAAATGATGCAGCGGAGGGGCAACGGCCGGTCACGCGGTTCGTTCCGTTACACGGTCCTGGCAGCCATGATCGGGTGTAGGTCGACCTCCGAGCGGTCCGGCCCGATCTCGAACGGAGCAATCGGTCCTGCTGGCTCGAGGCAGGAGTCGCCACAGATGTGCCTTGCGCAAACTGCCCGTCGGGCAGAATCTTCTTTACGAAATTCAGAAATTGTGCTTTGATGAGCGCATCCCGCCTCACTTCGGAGGGGCGTTGCGCGCGATCGTCACGACACGCGAGGCGGGGAGCGGTGGCCGCGACGTGCCGCAGCGTGTCCTCACGGATGCGCGGACGAACGGCATGGCGCGGACGTGAAGTCGCAGCGTGCTGACACCCCGATGCTGGTGTCCCGCGCAATGCGCAAGCATTGTGCGCATGGTGGCCAACAAGCCCGGTGCACCAAGCAGACTGCGTATAAGCGTGAAGACCATCGCGCAGGGAAGGCCGGGCGTTTTCCGGCTGCACCTGTGGTACCTGCCGCCTGCATTTTTTTCGCAGGCGGGCCGCAGGCGTCAGCCGACGCCTGGCCTTCCCTGCGCCCTCCGACTTGATGAGGGTGAGCGAGACCAGCATCACCCGGGCAGTGTCTGCCGCGGGAATGCGATGTCGTGCGTAGTTCGATATGGGCACGATCGCGCGTCATCACCGGTGTCGTCCCGGGCTTGACCCGGGACCCATATCCACAGGGAGAAGTTGTCGCGCACGCTGGTCGACCATCGCGCTTAACAACATTGGCCGGTGGGTATGGGTCCCGGGTCAAGCCCGGGACGACAGCGGAGTGAAGGGCAAGACCACGGCTCATCTCCACCTCGCGGAATATTTTCCACGCTTGCCAACCCTCATGCAACGGTCCAGAAAATCTCCAACCATTCGGGACGAAACGACGAGCAGCGGAGACGGAATTGACCATCAAGGGCAAGGCCTACATTGCCGGGATCTATGAGCATCCCACCCGGCATGCACCGGACAAATCCACGGCGCAGCTGCATGCCGAGGTCGCCAAGGGCGCGCTCGAGGATGCCGGGCTCAGCGCGCGGGATGTCGACGGCTATTTCTGCGGCGGCGATGCGCCGGGCGGTGCCTGGCCGATGATCGACTATCTCGGGCTGAAGGTGCGCCACATCGATTCCACCGAGACCGGCGGCTGTTCCTATCTGATCCACGTCGGCCACGCTGCGGAAGCGATCGCGGCCGGCAAATGCTCGATCGCGCTGATCACCTTGGCCGGCAAGCCGCGCACCGGCCCGATGCCGCCGCGTGCCGCCGGCGCCGAGGCCGATTTCGAGATGGCCTATGGCGCCACCACGCACAACGCCTATGGCATGTGCGCCATGCGCCACATGCACGACTACGGCACCACGAGTGAGCAGCTCGCCTGGATCAAGGTCGCGGCCTCGCATCACGCGCAGTACAATCCGCACGCGATGCTGAAGGAGGTCGTCACCGTCGAGGACGTCATCAACTCGCCGATGATCTCCGATCCCTTGCATCGCATGGATTGCTGCGTGGTCACCGACGGGGGCGGCGCGCTGATCGTGACCACGCCGGAGATTGCCAGGAGCCTGAAGAAGCCGCTGGTGCGCCTGATCGGCCATGGCGAGGCGATGAAGGGGCCGCGTGGCGGCAAGGACCTCGATCTCACTTATTCCGCCGGCGTGTGGTCCGGCCCGCGCGCCTTCGAGGAAGCGGGCGTAACGCCAAAGGACATCAAGTACGCCTCGATCTATGACAGCTTCACCATCACCGTGCTGATGCAGCTCGAGGATCTCGGCTTCTGCAAGAAGGGCGAGGGCGGCAAGTTCGTCGCCGACGGCAATCTCATCTCCGGCGTCGGCAAGCTGCCGTTCAACACCGATGGCGGCGGCCTCTGCAGCAACCATCCCGTCAACCGCGGCGGCATGACCAAGGTGATCGAGGCCGTGCGCCAGCTGCGCGGCGAAGCCCATCCCAAGGTGCAGGTGCCAAACTGCGATCTCGCCATCGCCCATGGCACCGGCGGCCTGCTCGGCGTGCGCCACGCCGCCTCGACCTGCATTCTGGAGCGCGTGTGATGTCTGAAGCGAAAAAGCTGCCGGCCCCCGTCACCAATCCCGAGACCAAGGCGTTCTGGGATGCCGCCGCCGAGGGCAGGTTCATGATCAAGCGCTGCACCGCCTGCGGCGAGGCGCATTACTTCCCGCGCTCGATCTGCCCGTTCTGCTTCTCGGACCAGACGGTGTGGGAGCAAAGCGCAGGCGAGGGCGAGATCTACACATTCTCGATCATGCGAAAGTCGCCGACCGGCCCTTACGCGATCGGCTACGTCACGTTGAAGGAAGGCCCATCGCTGCAGACCAATTTCGTCGACTGCGATTTCGACAGCCTGAAGATCGGCCAGAAGGTGAGGGTGGTGTTCAAGCCGACCGACGGCGCCCCGCTGCCGTTCTTCACGCCGGTTTAGGAGAGGGAGCACAGATGCATCCACGCGTCATTGCGAGGAGCGAAGCGACGAAGCAATCCAGAGTCCTTGCGCAGCCCTGGATTGCTTCGCTCCGCTCGCAATGACGGATGCGGAACAAGCGGTGTGCTCCACGACGAGTGCGTAGGGTGGGCAAAGGCGCGGAGAGCCGTGCCCACCGTGGGAGCTGCGGGAATGGCGGTGGGCACGCTTCGCTTTGCCCACCCTACAAGGAACGCGTTTCGGGGAGGACACCAACAACATGCCGATCAACTACGATGAGCTGATGGCGATGAAGGCGATCGGGCAGCCATATGCCTACGGCGATCGCGAGGTGATGCTGTACGCCTATGGCATCGGCATGGGCGCCGATCCGATGGACGAGAGGGAGCTCGCCTTCGTCAACGAGGCCACCGCCGAGCCGCGGCCGCTGAAGGTGGTGCCGACCTTTGCCTCCGTCGCCGCCTGGGGTTCGGGCCCCGGCGACATGAAGCTCAACCGGGTGCTGGTGGTCGATGGGGAGCGCGACATCACCTTTCACCAGCCGCTGGCGACGGCCGCGAAGATCACGGCGGACTCCTCCGTGCTCGCGGTGTCGGACAAGGGTAAGGACAAGGGCGCCGTCATTCGCCATCAGACGATCCTGCGCGACGAGAGCGGCGCGCCGTTGGCGACCCTGGTGGCCTCGCGCTTCGCCCGCGGCGATGGCGGCTTCGGCGGTCCCTCGGGTGGCATCCCCGAGCCGCATCCGGTGCCGTCGCGCGCGCCCGATCGCAGCGTCGACATTTCCACGCGGCCGGACCAGGCGCTGATCTACCGCCTGTGCGGCGACCGCAATCCGCTGCATTCGGACCCCGAATTCGCGCGCCGCGCCGGCTTCCCGCGGCCGATCCTGCACGGCATGTGCACCTACGGTCTCACCTGCCGCGCGGTGCTGCAGACCTATGCTGACTACGATGCCTCGGCGTTCCGGCAGCACGCCGCCCGGTTCTCCTCGCCGGTGTTTCCCGGCGAGACCGTCACGGTCGATCTGTGGAAGGACGGCGACGTCGTGTCGTTCGAGGCGCGGGTCAAGGCACGCAACGTCACCGTGATCAAGAACGGCAAGACGGTGCTGGGTTGATACTTGCCATGTGAGACACGTCTGTTCGTTGTCGTCATGCCCGGGCTTGACCCGGGCATCCATCCGCTTCCGAAGATGGATGGCCGGGTCAAGCCCGGTCATGACGAACGAAAGCAAAGAAGACAGCGGAGGAGGCACATATGGGACTGCTCGACGGCAAGGTGGCGCTGATCACCGGCGCAGGTGGCGGTCTCGGCGAGGCCTACGCAAGACTGTTCGCGCGCGAGGGCGCGGCGGTCGTCGTCAACGATCGCGGCGGCCCGCGTGACGGCTCCGGCTCCGACCTGTCGATGGCCGAGCAGGTGGTCGCGGCGATCGAGGCCGAGGGCGGGCGCGCGGTCGCCAACGGCGCCGACATCTCGACCATGGCCGGTGGGCAATCGGTGTTCGACGACGCCATCCGCCATTTCGGCCGCGCCGACATCCTCGTCAACAATGCCGGCATCCTGCGCGACCAGACCTTCGCCAAGTCGAGCGAGGCCGACTGGGACAAGGTGATCCAGGTGCACCTCAAGGGCACGTTCTGCTGCACCTTGCCGGTGTTCCGCTGGATGCGCGACAACGGCGGCGGCGTCATCGTCAACACCTCCTCGACCTCGGGCCTGATCGGCAATTTCGGCCAGTCCAACTACGGCGCCGCCAAGGGCGGTATCTGGGGCCTGTCCAACGTGCTGGCGATCGAGGGCCGCAAGTACAACATCCGGGTGTGGACGCTCGCGCCGGGCGCGCTGACACGCATGACCGCGGACCTGCCGCGCTACAAGGAGAACCCGGACGCGGCGTTGACACCCGAGGGCATTGCGCCGGCCGTGCTCTACATGGTCAGCAGTCTGTCCGGCGACCAGACCGGCAAGGTGCTCGGCGTGTCCGCCGCACGCGGCGTCCGTGAGATGCTGATGATGGAGATGGAGGGCTGGAGGCCACCGTCCTCGGCTTGGAACGCCCAGGACATCGCCGCGCACGCACAGGAGATATTCTTTTCGGAGGCCGATATAGCCAAGTCCGCACGGCGGTTTTGATGTATTCAGGTCGTCATTTCGGACATGCCGCCTCGGCGCATCCCGAAATGACGCCAGAGAGATTGGAGACCAGACGATGAAGCTCACCGCTGCCGCCAAAGGCACCTTCGCGATTGCGCCGACGCCGTTCCATGATAACGGCCGCATCGACGAGGCCTCGATCGACCGGCTGGTCGATTTCTATGCCGAGGCCGGCTGCGACGGCATCACCGTGCTGGGCATCATGGGCGAGGCGCCGAAACTGGACGCCGCTGAATCCGCCGAGGTCGCGATCCGCTTCGTCAAGCGCGCGAAAAACATGCAGATCATCGTCGGCGTCTCGTCGCCGGGCTTTGCCACCATGCGCGCGCTGGCCCGCGCCACCATGGATGCTGGCGCCGCTGGCGTGATGATCGCGCCGCCGCCGTCGCTCCGCACCGACGATCAGATCACGGGCTATTTCAAGCAGGCCCAGGAGGCGATCGGCGAGGACATTCCGTGGGTGCTGCAGGACTACCCGCTGACGCTGAGCGTCCAGTTCACGCCGGCCGTCATCCGCAAGATCGTCATGGACAGCGCGTCCTGCGTGATGCTCAAGCACGAGGACTGGCCGGGCCTGGAGAAGATCTCCGCGCTGCGTGGCTTCCAGAAGGACGGCTCGCTCAAGCCGCTGTCGATCCTGTGCGGCAATGGCGGCCTGTTCCTGGACTTCGAGATGGAGCGCGGCGCCGACGGCGCCATGACCGGCTACGCCTTCCCGGAGATGCTGGTCGATGTCGTCAAGCTGTCGCAGGCCGGAAAACGCGACGCCGCGCACGACCTGTTCGACGCGCATCTGCCGCTGGTGCGCTACGAGCAGCAGCCGGGGGCGGGGCTTGCCGTGCGCAAATACGTGCTGCAGAAGCGCGGCGCCATTGCCTCCAGCGCCCAGCGCAAGCCGGCGTCCGGCATCAGCGCCGCGGCCAAGGCCGAGGTCGACTATCTCTTGTCGCGCGTGGCGCGCTATGATGCCCGCGCCAACCTGCAACCTCGTGCCACCGCCGCGGAGTGACTATGGCTGACGCCGCCGCCGTCCGTCCCGCCTCGACCGTGCTGCTGCTGCGCGACAGCGCGGCCGCACGCGAGATCGAGGTGTTCATGATGGTGCGTCACCATCAGATCGAGTTCAACTCGGGCGCCCTGGTGTTTCCTGGCGGCAGCGTCGACAGAGGCGATCAGGAGATCGCCGGCAGGCCGGAGCTCTATGCCGGCGATGAGGGCCTGGAGGCCGAGGCGCTCGGCTTCCGCATCGCCGGGGTGCGCGAGACTTTCGAGGAGAGCGGCATCCTGCTGGCGCGGCCGGGCCGATCGGACGCGCTGATCGATGCCGCTGCCGCCCGCGAGATCGAGGCTGCGCATCGTCTGGCGCTGTGCGAGGGCAAGATCAGCTTTCTCGAGGTCCTCGAAGCTCACGGCCTCGTGCTGGCGCTCGATGCGCTCGTTCCCTACGCGCATTGGATCACGCCCGAGGGCTTGCCGAAGCGCTTCGACACCTGGTTCTTTCTGGCGGCCGCACCGCCGGACCAGCTCGGCGCCCATGATGGCCGGGAATCCACCGACTCGATCTGGGTCTCGCCGCGCGAGGCGCTGGCGGGCGGCGAGGATGGCCGCTTCAAGCTGCCGTTCCCGACCACGCGCAACCTGATCCGGCTCGGCAAGCAGCCGGCGGTGACCGAAGCCCTGGCGGCGGCGCGGGGCATGGACATCGTCACCGTGATGCCGGTGATGACCAGGACCGCCGAGGGCGGTCGCCAGCTGCGCATTCCGCACGAGGCGGGCTATGACGGGGAGGTGTTCGAGTTAGGTGCGGCCGGTTAACCGCAGAGGCTATTTTTCGTCCGGCGGATGATGCGCGGACGAGAATTGTTCTCTATATGTTCATTTGGCCGCCCGGCGGCTCGTATATAGTGCGGTTCCGACCATCGGATCCCATGAGTAGATTACCGGACCTCGACACGGCCTGCAGCAGCCTCCGATCGATGACGATCGGGCGGATGATCTTTGGCAGCTTTTTGCTGCTGCTTGCCGTCATCACCGCGACCAGCATGGCGAGCGTGATCGCCATCCGCCACATCGATTCGACGTTTGCCGAGTTGCAGCGGCTGCAGGGCGTCGGCGATCTCGCCGAGGAGATCGACCAGCGCATGAACGAGCTGCGGCTCGCGGCGCGCGATTTCGTCACCGACCCCGGCTCGCGCTCCGACCGTGCCATGGAGGCGGCGACCGAGCTCAGCGCGCTCCTGAAGAAGACGCGCCTGCAACTCGCACCGGAGCAGCAGGCGACCATCGACGGCGTTGCCCAGCGGCTCGCCAATTACCGCGAGGGCATCGACCGGATCAGTGCGCTGATCGCGCGGCGTGCCGAGCTGCTGTCGGGTTTGCCGGCGGCGCGCGAGAGCTTCGAGGACGCCATCGCCGGCCTGACTGATCGCGCCACGGCGCGGGCCTTGTTCCAAGTGCAGAACCAGGTCGGCGCGGCGTTGCTGGCGCGCGACCCGGCTGGCGCCGAGCAGGCCGCCCGCAGCATGCGCGCAATGCCGATCGAGGACAGCGCCCTGCGCGCGGCAGCGGACCGCTACGCCGAGGCGATCATCGCCATTGCCGGCACCGAGGACGAGATCGCACGCCTCGACAAGGAGGTGCTGGGCATCGAGGGGCGGCTGATCGGCCGGGTCACGGAGCTGCTGCGCGCCTTGAGTGCCAGCCAGGGCAAGGTGCTGTCGCGCGACTTCGCCCGCACGCTGGCGGAGACGAAATGGCAGAGCATCATCTTCGGCACGGCGGGCGTTCTGATCGGCATCTTTGCTGCCTCGTTCGTGGTGCGCCGCACGGTGAAGCCGCTGGCCTCGATCGCACGCTCGATCCGGGCGCTGGCGGCGGGCGAAAAAGCGGCGTCGATCCCGCAGACCGACGTTCAGAACGAGATCGGCGATATCGCGCGGGCGGCAGAAGTCTTTCGGCAGACTTTGCAGGATGCCGACGCGGCGCGCGAGGCGGCCGTCCGCGCGCTGGCCGAGCAGCGGCTGGCCGAGGAGAGCTATCGCAAGCTGTTCGAAGCTTCGATCGACGGCATCTATGTCACCACACCGAGTGGTCTCGTGCTCAATGCCAATCCGGCGCTCGCGCGCATCATGGGCTACGAATCCGCGAGCGAGCTGATCCAGAGCGTCAACGACATCGCGGATACGATCTATGTCCATCCCCTGGCGCGCGAACGCTATCAGCGGCTGATGCGGCGCGACGGCATGGTGCGCGAGTTCGAATACCAGGTGCGCCGGCGCACCGGCGAGATCCGCTGGCTTTCGGACAGCGCCACGGTGGTGCGGGATGAGAACGGCGAGGTAATTCGCTACGAAGGCGTGGTCCGCGACATCACGGATCAGAAGCGCGCCGAGGACGCGATCGCGGAAGGCCGGCGATTGCTGCAGCAGGTCATCGACACCGTGCCGGCGGTGATCAACGTCAAGGATAGCGAGCTACGCTATGTCCTGATGAACCGCTACATGGCCGGCATCTTCAACGTCGAGCCCGAGGATGCGCTCGGCCGCACCACGGGCGAGCTGATGTCGCGCTACGGTGCGAACAAGACGGACTCGAACGACAAGCGCGTGCTGGCGACGAAGGCCGGCCTCGGGTTCTACGAGGAGGAATACCTCGATTCTTGCAACGTCATGCGGCAATGGCTGGTCAACAAGCTGCCGCTTCTCGACGCCGACGGCGAGGTCGACAAGATCGTCACCGTGGCGCTCGACATTGGAGAGCGCAAGAAGAGCGAATTGGAGATGCGCAAGGCCAAGGAGGCCGCCGAGACGGCGCTCCGGAACCTGCGCGAGACCCAGGCCTCGCTGATCGAAGCCGAGAAGCTCGCGGCGCTCGGGCGCATGGTCGCCGGCGTTGCCCATGAGGTCAACAACCCCGTCGGCATCAGCCTCACGGTCGCCTCCGCGCTCGAGCGCAAGACCGAGCGCTTCAGCGAGGCGGTCACGCGGGGCGAACTGCGGCGGTCGAGCCTCAACGAGTTCATCGAGATGAGCCGCAGTGCGGCTGGGCAGCTCGTCGCAAATCTCAATCGCGCGGCCGAGCTGATCCAGTCGTTCAAGCAGGTCGCAGCGGACCGCAACTACTCCGACAAGCGCACCTTCGATCTCGCCGATCTCACCGAGCAGGTGGTGATGAGTCTGCGCCCGGGCGTGCGCAGACAGAACCTGACGGTGAATGTGGATTGCCAGCCCGATCTGGTGATGAACAGCTACCCCGGGCCTTATGGGCAGGTTCTGACCAATCTCTTCCTCAATGCGGTCGCGCACGCGTTTCCGGACGGCAGGAGCGGTGTGATCGAAATCAGGGCGCGGGAATCCGGGCGCGACAATGTCGAGATCATCTTTTCCGACAATGGCTGCGGCATGTCGCTCGACGTTCGCCGCCGCGCCTTCGATCCTTTTTTCACGACGCGCCGCGACCAGGGCGGCACTGGCCTCGGCCTGCACATCGTCTACAGCATCGTGACCAACCGGCTCGGCGGCCGGCTTGATCTCGACTCCGAGCCGGGCGCCGGCACGCGCGTCCAGATCATTCTGCCGCGGGTCGCGCCTCTCGAGCAGGCGGCCGAGTAGGGAGATCCGCAATGCGCGGGGATGCCGCGCCGCTGCGTGAAACTCCGGATTGACTCTCACGAAGCCGAGATCGAATCGAAATCTGGCCCAGTTGATGCATCATTATCCGTGCACCCTGGGGTGGTGCAGGAGCCAGATGGACCAGATGGAAATGAGCAAATGGATCGTGTCCCGCGGCCATGAGCCGCATCGAGCTGATCGTGCCGACATCAGCAACACGGGTTCGAGGCGACCGGCGGTCGCTCCATGGAAGCCGCCCATCCAGGTCGGCGGTGCGGCGCTGCTGATCGCACTCTGCGCGCCACCGTCACTGGCGCGCGATCGCGGCCAGTATGCGAACTCGTCGCCGGAGATCAAGGCATGGTTCGACGGCCTGCGCAGCGGCAAGGGCCCGTGCTGCTCGGATGCCGACGGCAGCGCCGTCAGCGATGTCGACTGGGAGAGCAGGGGCGGTCACTACCGCGTCCGCATCGAGGGGGAATGGCTCGACGTTCCCGACGAGGCGGTCATCACCGAGCCCAACCGCGTCGGGCGCACCATGGTGTGGCCGATGCGCGGCTATCAGGGCCTCTCGATCCGCTGCTTCATGCCGGGCAGCATGACGTAGCCGAGCGGGGCGGCGCTCAGACGTATTTCTTGTCGCGCTCCAGGAGCTCGATGGAAATGCCCTGGGGCCCGCGGATGAAGCAGATGCGAACACCGGGGCGGACCGTGGTCGGCTCGGTCGTGAAGGTGACGCCCTTGGCCTTGAGCTCGGCGGCCGCGGCGTCAATGTCCTTCACGGTGAGGCCGAAATGATCGAGGCCCTGGTGCGGGGTCACCGGTGGCTCGTTCACTCCGTCGCCCGGCTCGACCTTGGCGATGAACACGCTGGCGCCGCCGAGCTTGACGTCGATGCGGCCGGGATTGCGGACGATCTCGCCGCCGAGAATGTCGTGAAGCCAGTTGGCGGTGGCTTCCGGGTCAGGGCTGCGCAGATGGATATGGTCCCACGTGACATTCAACATCGTCGAGATCTTTCGAAAGAGTGAACCGCTTGCGGCGCGGCGGCGTTCCTTGAGGCGTCGGCAGCGGAGCGGATGTTTACCGGCCCGTCGCCGGCCGCGCCAGCCGGCAAACCGACCGGTATCCGGGCCTGCCCTCCAATTGTCGGCTTTGCATGCAACCCTATCGATGTTTGCCGATTGAAGCTTCCAGATGCCCCCGCCGGGCAGCCGATGGTGCAGACATGAGCGCGGGTCTCTCTCGTTTGCTGGGTCGCAAGCCCGATGCCGCGGCGTCGCTGGCCGTGCGCCGAAGCGGCGGAGCGTCCATCCCTTTGGGAGCCGCCGTGTCGGGGTTGGCGATCCTCGCGCTGATCATGTTCGGCGCAGTCGGGTGGCTGATCATGTCGGTCGAAGAGGAGGAGATGGCCGACCTCCGCCTTGCGCAAGTCACATCGGCCTCCCCGAGCGGCCGGTATGAAGGAGATGAAGACGGGACGGAGCCATCGCATGGGCTCTCGTCCGTGGTGCCCAGTCTGGGGTCCAATGCGCACCCCGATCCGTCCCCGGTCGTCGGCTCCGGCCGGAACGTCATGGACGCGCATGCCAGTCTGTCGCCGACGATTCTACCTGTGTCATCCACTGCGCTCGACCCGGCCGCTCTGTCCGGCCTGCGGATCAGTTCCCAGTCCTGGCGGCGCGGCGGGCTTGGATCGAAGGCGCTGGTGACCTTCACGCTACGGAATGCCAACAGTTTCGCAGTCAAGGACGTCGAAATCAGCTGCGCCTTCAGCCGGCGCGACGGCAGTCACGTCACCGACCGCCGACGGATCGTGCCCGGCCAAGTCGGGTCGCGCAGCCGTAAGACCTTCGCGGCGGTCCACGTCGGATTCGTCAACGTTAACGTCAGCGCGGCCAAATGCGCGCTGGTTGCAGCGACCAAAATCTAATTATGTCGCGCTAGTCTCCCACGGTCTTTGAACCCGAGCGTTCGACGCGGGAACATACTGTCATGATCCTCCGTTAGGTGGATGTCGGCGCAGGTGCCGACGGAGCGGTAAATTATGCCCATTCTCCGTTACTTTCTTTTCGTCGGTGGAACTCTGCTGGCGCTGCTCGTCCTGGCGGATGCCGTGCTTCCCAGCGTGCCATTGCCTGCAAGCCTGTCGTCTGCGTCGGATCTTCCCCCGGTGCGCATTCAGTCGACGCGAAAGTGGCCGGAGCGGATCGTGATGGACACCTCGGTCGCCACGCCAGCTCCGGTGAAGCTCGCGAAGGCGGAGCAGCCTCCGGCAGAACCTGCGGGAGAAGTGGCCAAGAACGGTCTCCGCGACGCCTTCGCGCAGATGAGCGCCGTCGAAGCCAACCCGCAGGTTGCGGCCGTGAAGGCCGCCGAGAAGCCTCGCGCGACGCGGATTGCCGACACGAGCAAGGCGAAGAAGCGAAAGGTCGCAAGAGCTCATCTGGGCAGACCGATGATCCTGGTCGCGCAGCAGCCGCATGTCGGCCCTTTCGCTTGGACCTGGTAGTATCGATTGCCCGCAGTCCCTCTGGTCGATCCAAGCAGTCCCGGTGCAATCGCGCGCCGGGGGCGGTCGAACTGACGTGGGCTGCTGCGCCGCTTTTCACGCCGCCGCGCTGCCTTGATCTTGCGCAAAGTGCGCTCCTTCCGGAACGCCTAGCGTCCCTTGCATGGGACCTGGGAGCGTTTGCCCGGGGACCCAGGAGACGCTGAATGACGACTACCACGCCCACCCTCTCGATCTCGCCGGAGAAGGTCGCCTTCGTCGTGACCAAGATCCACAAGCATGAAATGGAAGCGGCCGAACCCGAATTGCTGGCAGATTTGGCGGATGACGACGCGGCGCCCGGTACCGGTGGGCGAGGTTTGAACACGGACAGGTCGGAGCTCGTCAGCTTCATCAGGGGCCTCAATGTCGACGAACAGATCGATCTGGTCACGCTGATGTGGCTGGGCCGGGGTGACGGCTCGCTGGACAATTGGGATGAGCTTCGTGCGCAGGCCGCTCAGGCGCACAACAATCGCACCGCGACGTACCTGATCGAAACTCCGATGCTTGGCGACTATCTGGAGGAGGCTCTCGCGGAGTTCGGCCTTTCCTTGGAAGACTTCGAAGAAGGCATATAGCTGGGCGGCGTCTCCCGATGGATTCCCAGCACGTTCTTCGTTGCAATTCGGATGATGGAGTAATCTCATGGACAAGCTGAAGGTCGGAACCGGTGATTGGATCGTCGTGTGCGACGGCCGCAAGGCACTGATCCTCGAGAACGTCGGTGACAGCATGTTTCCGAACCTGCACACCAAAGAGGTCCGTGAGCAGGAGAACGACCGCACGAGCGCTCAGGGCACTGATGCGCCCGGCTCGGTGCAGCAGTCATTTGGCAATGCTCGGAGTTCGGTGGATCAGACGGATTGGCATGATCAGGCTGAGCGCGCCTTTCTCAAGCAGCTTGCTGATCGCCTGCATCAGGCTGTCCTGTCGGGCGAAACCAAAGCCGTCACGATGGTGGCGTCGCCGCGCGCGCTCGGGATCATCCGCGCCGACTATTCCGACGCGGTACGAAAGGTGCTGCATGGCGAGGTCCACAAGGATCTGGTCAAGCTTCCGGTCTACGAAATCGAGAAGCAGCTGCTCGCCTGAGGCCGGCTTTCTCATACCAATGAGCGCCCAGAGGCCCCGTTCGCGGTTTCGACCGCGACGGGATCAATGTGTGCTTTCATGCGACGGTGTCGATTCCGGCGCAGCAGGCACCAGACTTGTGTCCAGGTGCGCGGCTCCTTTTTCGACGATCTCGTAGCCGCAATCATCCAGCCAGGCGATCAGGCGATCGGCCATGGCGTAATCCCAGGTCGGGTAGGAGCGTGCGATGACCTGGCGTGGCGTGAGCTTGCGAGACATTGGTGATCCTTCCCTGATCTCATGGTGCTCGATGAGACGTCGAGCGTCTGGTCTTGTCATCTTGAACCCCAGAACGCGATGCGCGGTTCCTGCGGCGCCCGAGCGCTGCCGCTTGAGGAGCGCTGATCATTCGCAGCGCCTCGGCGAAACGGGGCAGAATTCATCAAACGCTGATCACGTGTGGCTGCGCGTCGTCGGTCACGGGAGCCGCGGTGCGCTCCGGCTTCTTCTCCACGATCTCGTACCCACAATGATCGAGCCATGCGATCAACCGGTCGGCCATGGCATAGTCCCAGCTGGGATAGGATCTGGCAATGACTTCGCGGACTGAAAGCTTTCGTGCCATCATGTCGATCTATCGCTCCCTGCATTCGCCACGGGCTCGTCCGGCGCGCATCCGGACGATCCAAGGCTGACCGGCAGTTCGTGCCGCCGGCTCCTGATGTTGTTCGGCTCGTCACGTTTCTGAGCGCGCGCGCCCCAACGCCTTGCTGGCTCACCACGATCAAATTGGCGTGGAGAGGTGATTTTTCCGCTTATCGCTCGCCCAGGCTGCGCAATCATCGCCCAACATGGTGAAAACCTTCTCGCTACGATGGTTTCCCATTTCCGTGCACGGATATGGCGCAGTCGTGCGCGTAGTGGGGCTGGAGTGTGGTGGCGGCGCGGTGTTTCGTCACAGGCTGGCGGCGACCATCTCCGACGAGATCTCAGCGCGAGCAGGCTGCGATCAACGGGGGAACGGTTTGATACGTTCATGGTTTCCGCTGGGGCGCGGTCGCAGGGGGCTCGTCGCCTCGGAGTCAATGGAGCAACGCGATGAGGCTGATGTTTTGGGTTGTGCTGCTGACTGGCCTTGCGGCAGGAGGCGGCCGGTCGGTCGCCAATGAGTCCTGCGGCCCAGGGTGCCACGTCGCGCCCAATGGCGGCTGCGTCGTGAATGGCTGGGAGGTGGGAGCGCCGGTGTGGAACGAATGCCCTGCGGGCGCTCGGCCAAGGCCGCCATGCGGAACCGCGTTCAAATGGAGCAGACAGGCGAGGGCCTGTGTCAGCAGGTGAACATGCGATGGCTGATCATCGCCGCGGCAGCGTGTACCGGGCTGCCGGCTGCCGCGAGGGATCAGCGACTGTTCACCTTGGACGTCGCGCCCTGTCGTTAGCGGCGGCAGCTTCGTCTGGCTCCTGATTCAAGGCACGGCAAGGCTCCGGATAAGCCGCTGGTAGAGGCGCACCGCGAAGCACGGACGGGCCGGTGACACGGCGCTCAGACCGGCGTCGCATGGATCACGTCGCGCGGTGCGCTGGTGCGGAAGGCTCTCCGTAACCATGTTCGCGAGGGCGCCTCGATGAGCATGTAGGTGACCCAGGCCACCGCCGTCGCAATCGCAACGAACAGACCGAGCCGCAGTGCGAGCTCGAGAGCGCCGGGAGCATCTGACTTTCCGATCATCGCAAGCCGAATGAGAAAGGGATGCAGCAGATAGATCGAATAGCTGCATTCGCCACCAATGATCAGGGCTCTGGACGACAGCCAAGCGGCATGGCCGTACCGACTGGCTGCGACGAAGACGATCGAGAATCCCGAGATCTCGATGAGACGTACGGCAAGTTCGATCGCGAACGACCAGCCGGGCAGACGAGGCTGCAGAAACAGCAGGACAGGCGCACAGATGAGGCTCACCAGCGCAAGCCAGAACAGGAGCCTCACGCAGCGTCGCTCCCCGTCACCGATGCTGGCATCGGCGCGGTTCTTGTAGATCATGGCGGCAAGGCAGCCGGCCAGGAACTGAGCGATGTGAAGATAGGGAGAGTAGTAGGTGAGCCACTGCATCCCGTTTTGCGTGAGGCTCGGCGCGGCGGTCCGCAACAACGCATCGCCGAAGGTGAAGGCGGCGGCGATCGTCAGCGCGAACGTCACGATGTTCGCCAGCGCGATCCAGATGATCGTGGGCAGCCGGACGACGCCTGCAAACAGCAGGCAGACGAACGGAAACAGCAGGTAGAAGAACAGCTCGACGCTGATGGACCAGAGGTGCTGCAGCGACGGCACGACCGCGACCAGCATGGTGCCGTTCTGCACGGGAAACCAGGCTTGCGTCATCGTGAGGATGAAGCCGAGCGAGGGCGCGGAGAGGTCTCGCGCGATCACGACGTATGCGACGACCGCGAGCACAATCACGGCGTACATCGGGTAGAGCCGGGCGAATCGCGCGATGGCAAATTCGCGAAGAGCGTTTCCGAACGGTTGCGACTGGAAGCGCGCGGCATAGTTGAGCCACAGGACGAATCCGCTCAGCACGAAGAACATCGTCATTCCGATGCTGCTGACCTGAGCGATGAGCTCCGGCAGCAGGCCTTGCGCCAACGACGGGGCGCCGTGGCCGATGGCGACCGTTGCGGCCGCGACGAAGCGTAAGCCGGTCAGCGAGCCGATGAAGCGTTGCTCGTTCACTTTGAGGGATGGTCCTGATACTTGGGAGGCGCTCCGGCTGTTGTAGAAACAGCAGGGTCCGGAGGCAACCCGACGCACGCCGGCCGGAGACGGGATTGCCGCCCGCTCGAGCGACGATCTGGCGTTCAGGCCGGAGATGACTCTGCGCCCGATCGGTCCGGCGTCTGCCGTTTGCGGCGTCCGACGCGGCGGCGTCTCACATTGCCGTCGACAACAACGAGCTGAAAAATAAAGGGAAATCAGCCTTGGCATCGGCGGCGTCCCATCCAAGGGGCGAGGCGTTTCCCGGTGCGGCATGCGATCGGCGGGAGGGGCCAGCAACAGGCTGGTAGGTTTGAAGAAATCCGGGAAGAGCAGCTTTTGCAGCGGATCGTGCCTGTTGCGAAACCCCGCCGGGAATCTTGGCCAGCGGGAGGTTACGGCCAGGGCCTTGGTCGCACCTGCGTGGGATGCGGAGCCCCGGCCGGATTGCTGCAGGGGCCGGATTGCAAATGGACTCGCAAACCGACGGCGGCTAGTTATTTGTCACCTCCGGCTGGTCATCTTGCATGACGCTGAGCGTTTGAACGAGGACGGAAGCCGCCTTGCCCGCTGCGCCATCTCAGCTCACCGATCAAACCGTCGACACCCAGCTGACGACGAATTGCAATGCGCAGGTGGCCGCAACGTTCGACACCAACGACAGCACCTGGGTGACCTTTTTCGTCAACGGTACGATCCCGTGCTGGAGGACGCTCGTGTCGATTGGCGAGGTGAAGGTCACGCTGGCCGAGGATGTCGCTGTTGCCGGCATTGTCCTGTGCAAGGGGCTGACCGTGACCATGAACCCCATGGGTCCCTACTACACGGTCACGATGACAGGAGCGATCGTCGATTCCGGAAAGGAGAGCAGCTTTACCGGAATCGTGCTCGGCTCGTTCACCCGGTCCGCAGCGATGAAGCGTGCGATGCAAATGCTTCGGAGACAAGGCAGCCGCTGAGGGCCGGCCCGGCTTCGCGTGAAATGTAAACACCAGAATGTTATCGGGCGTGGGGGGCAGGACTGTGATCTGGCCCGATTGACCGCCCCTGCGAACTCTGTTACACGATGCAACCTCTGATAGATTTCGATCATTGGTAGTTTATTGATTTTCGACTCGCCTCAGCTGCGCTCAGCAGCTGCGCGCTGCAGGTTTCGACCTGTGTTTTACAAAAGGAGATAGTCATGTCTGATCGTGAAGGTATTCGTTTCACCGCTCCCGCCGTCGTCAAGACCCCCACGAGTCCCAACACCGATGTCGTCGCGACGCCGACGGGCGATCCCAACAACACGACGCAGCTCGTCTTCGAGTATCAGGGCCGCATTCCGGTCTGGACGCCGGTGGTTTCGCAGGCTCAACCTCAAGTCGTATTGGGGGCCGACATCACGATCGGCGCAACGACTTGGCGCAAGGGCATCACGGTCCAGTATGCGGCGCTGGGATCGACCCAGTACACCGTGACCATCATCTCGGGCGAGATCGTGGACGATCGTGGGCTCTACTCGCTCCAGGGCGTGACGCTCGGCATCTTCCCGATCAGTTCGTCCGTCAAGTCAGCGGCGCCCGCGGCGACGCGGACCGAAGAGTATCCGCGCGCGGCCTTCACGGCGCTGCCGACGGTGAACACCCCGACCAGTCCGAACAGCAACGTGGTGACGACGCCGAGCGGCGACACCAACAACACGACCTACGTCTCGTTCCAGTATCAGGGCCGAATCCCGGTCTGGACGCCGATCGTCTCGCAGTCGCAGATCACTGCGGTCCTCGGTGCTGATATCACGATCGGGGCGACGACGTGGAAGGCGGGCATCACGGTGCAATATGCGGCGCTGGGCTCGACGCAATATACGGTGACCATCATCAAGGGCGACATCATCGACGATCGCGCCCTCTATTCACTGGCGGGCACCTTGCTCGGCATCTTCCCGATCGGGTGATACGAGCATGGACGCGTCCGCGTCAGCGCAGTTCGAGCAGGTCGACTCCTCCGCGATCTACGAGACCAGGGTTGCCGGCTCGGTTGGCTGGGCCGGCTACCTTCTCGGCGCGGGCTCGTCGCTGCCACCGTTCATCAACTACGATGACTCGCTGAAGAAGTACGGTGGCAGCTATCTGTTCGCGACACAGCGGCCCGCCGATCTCGATCGGGATCCCGGCGGGTTCGCCGAGCGTGCACGGACCTATATCAGCAAGGCGACGCGCAATCGCGCCGTCGTCTGGCTTGCCTCGGCCAATCCGGTCGTGTTTGGCGACTTCGAGCGCTATGGCGTCTCCTTCATCAATCTGCCGCCGGTCTACCAGGTCTCGGGCAACATGAACCTCTGGTTCGCCAGCAACGCCAAATTCTACATCCTCGATCAGAGCCGGATCGATATTGACGGTGGGGCGCTGCGCCTGTCGGGCTCGGCGCTGAGCTCACCTCCGTTCATCGGCTTCGCGGGCAAGGGCGACAACCCGCTCGGCATTCGGCTTGCGCCGGCCTCCAATAATCGCATCTACGCCTACGTGCCCTTCGGCGGCGCCAACACCGGCTGCGTGACCTTTGATGGGCTGCTCGATTCGAAACAGGCGTTCGTCAGCCAGGGCTTGGGGCAGGGCGTCCGCTACGTCATCAACAACAATGCGACGGCGTCGCTGCAAGCTGCGCAGTATGCAGCCATGACGGTGGCGGCGTTGCCATCGCAGCTTTCGATCGCGGGCGCTTTCGACCTCGGCGATCCGGCCAACCGCGTGATCAGCCGAGAGCAGCTCGAACAGGGCTATCTGCGTTCCGGTTTTGCCATCAAGGGGGCGCCTGCGCTGACCAGCGAATTCCGCACGACCGGCGGGCGTGTCGTGCAACTGACACCGCTCGGGGCTGGCAGCGGAGATACGGCGCCGGCGCTCGGCGCCGGGGGCTTCGCCTTTGCCACCAGTGTCGCGAGATCGGCCAAGACCGACACCGGCACTGCCTATCTGAGCCTGGCCGGCCACTATGCGCTCAGTGCCGACGGCAGCGCCGCCGGCCAGGTCGCGAAGCTGATGGGCGGACTGTTCGGATCGGAAGCGCTCAGCTTCAAGGCGTACGACGTCAGCCTGCCTGCAACACAAAACGATCGCCTCAACGCGATCCCCTCGAAACCAGGCTACGCGCCGGTGTTCCCGTTCGAGACGGCGGATCTCAACCGTCCCGCGAGCGGCGCCGTTGCGCCGCGCCTGACCGACGACCACCAGACCTCCTGGGTGACCATCGTCGCCGGCAGCGGGACCGTCGACTATCTGGCCGAGCCCGAAGGCAGCGCGATCTACGGTGCGGCCGCGGCCGGCGCCGCGAATGCGGAGATACTCCAATCCGCGCCGCCGTTCATGCCGCTCGCCCAGGGCAGCGACAAGACGTTCCCGCTGGCGCCTTATGGTGCTGCTGCGAGCAGCGGCCTCGATGGCGCTACGCTCGTCCAGTTCGAGAGCCAGATCGTGGCCGCAACCCGCAAGTCGCTGATCTCGGGCTATGGCAGCAAGACGTGGTCGGCGCGGGTGCAGGCGGCGCGGGCTCACGCGTTGCACGGCACGCTGGCGGACGGCCCCAGCACCGATGGGACGACGCCTCAGGGCTTCATCATCGAGCGCGATCCGGCGACGGGGGCCTATCTGAAGGTCAGCATGGCGCAATCGCTCGACCGCGACGGCAATACCCTGCCATTCGCGCTATCTGCTCCAACCCAGGCGATGCAGGACGCCTTGCAGACCAACCAGCTCTTTCTGGTCGCCGTCAATCCGGAGCCGTTCGGCACCGGCGCCCAGTTCGCCAACACTGTCAACATTGCGGGCTGGACCATGACCGCGGCGGTCGGCGCCGGCGCGTCGGCGACCGCCTACCGCAACGTGATGATCATGAAGTTCTGCTCCGGCTCGTTGCTGGAGCGGGTCACGAATGCCAATCGTTGGACGTCCGCGGAGCAGTTCTCGCTGTTGCCCGGCACACCGCCGGTCACCGCCGCGCTGTCCTACACCGGCCTCTCGCAATGGCTGCAGGACTACATTGCGGACGCCATCGCACGGTCGAAGGGAGCGTCCGGCCCATTCTATGAGAATTTCGCGCGCATTGCCCAGGATCCGAACTGGACCGGCGTCATCGTGCTCGCCGCCGATCTCGGCCAGCGCGACATGCCGCCGGAGATTGCGGGTCTTGCCGCCGGCATCGACTTCACGCGCTTCAATGCCCATCATTTCGGCTTCACCGTCAGTCGCGTCACGGTCGACGGCCGGAGCGGCCGGATCACGATGCCCTCGGGCAGCTCGAGCCTGTTCGGCCTGATCGACTACGAAGATCCGCGCTATGCGGTGAACGTCTCGAGCGGCGTTGCGCCCGACGTGCCCGTGGCGGTGCAGATGAGCGGCGAGTTCGACTTCACCGTGCTGCAGCTGCAGTCGTTGTTCGAGAACGCCAGGCTGACGCGGTTCGACAGCCACGTCCAGCTCTCGGTCGCGGCGCTGTTCGGCGCGCCGGTGTCGCGGCTGTACTCACGCGGCAAGCCGCAGCCATTCACGGGAATCGTGCTGAAGGGCAGCTATGTCGATCAGGGCGGCCGCGGCGCCTATGTCTTCGAGCAGAACACGACCAACGTGCTGACCAGCCCATCGAACGTGCTACCGGCCGTCGCCTTCGACCGTGTGCAGTTCAACACGATCGGCACCCAGGACCAGGGCGCCACGGTGGCGAGCAACTTCCTCGTCTGGGGGCGGCTCGATTTCACGCCGCTTCAGAGCACCATCGGAGAGACGCTCGACCTGCTGTCGTTCGGCAGTCCGCCGGACACGCCAGAGGCGGCGCTCGGCGTCGGCCTCGCCTTCTCCGGTCTCGCCGTCGGAATGACCTATCCGCAGGCGACGCCTGGCGCCAAGCGGTTCGAGGTCGCGACCGGCAACCTGGCCTGGAATCTCAACGGCTCGACGATGCGCGACACCAGCCTGTTCCGCGGCTTCGCGCTGCAGCTGAAGAGCTTCGTCAACGCGACCGGCGATCAGAAGCCGTCCGATCTCGGCTTCCTGCCGGTGACGTCGCAGCTCAACCTGACCGAACTCGAGGGGCCCTGGTTCGGCGTCGTCTATGACATCACGCTGGGCGGTCCGGGGGCGCTCGCCTCGGGCGTCGGCTTCCAGTCGCAGCTGCTCGCGGCATGGTCACCGATCACCACCGGCTCGGATGCGCAGCATGCGATCTTCATCGGCATGAGCCTGCCGGGCGCGGCGCCCGGCGCCAGCCTGTTCAGCATCCAGGGCGTCATCAAGGTTGCGGTCGGTGCGATCTCGATCCTGCGCCAGCCGGTCCCGACCGCATCGGGACGCAAGCTGTCTGATGACGGTCCGAAGTGGTTCTACTGCCTGCGGATCGACGATATCGCCATCAAGATCTTCGGCATCGCCAAGCTGCCGCCGTCCGCCAACATCCAGTTCTTCCTGTTCGGCGATCCCGACAACACCGGCAGCCTCGGCTGGTACGCGGCCTATGTCGCCGACGACAATCCGGGCTGCGAGCAGTCGCTCGCATTCGCCTCACGCAAGCCCGAGCTGCAGGAGCCGTCATCATGACGCGGATCCTGTTCTGGAATATCGAGAGCTTCTCGGTCAACAAGATCTTTTCCGCGTCGATCAAGCGGCAGCGCGGCCATGGCGGCCTCAACGACATGCAGAGCGCGATCCAGCGCCGCGCGGTGATCAATGCCGTGCTGACGGCCACGCAGCCGGACATCATCGTCATCATCGAGGTGAGCTCCGGCGACAATGCGCCCAACGCGCTGGCGAGCCAGACCGGCGGCATCAATGCACTCGCCATGGTGCAGTTCGGGCTCAACAACCCCGCCACGATGGTGGCAGGCGGCTGGAACGCCGTGCCGCCGCTCTACACCGGGACCGGCGGGCGCGCCGAAACGGTTGGCATTCTCTATCGCCGCACCGACACTGCAGGCAACCTCCGTCGCTATTTCACCGGGCCCAACATCTGGACCGGCGGTCATGGCGGCCTGTCGGTGCCGCCGGGCGGCGGCGCCGCCGCGCCGTACAATGGCATGGTGGTGCCTATCGGTGCCGTGAACGTCAACGGAATGCTGGTGCCGCCGGGGCTTGGCGGCGTGCGCCAGATTCCTGTGGGCGCCCAGCACAATGGCGGCCTCAATGAGGACGTCGTCGCCGCGCGCATCGCCTTCACGACCACGCTCGGTGCGCCCGTTGCCTTTGGCGGATTGCGCGAGCCGTTCATGGCAACGTTCACCGAGACCGATAATCTCGGCGTCGTGCAGCGAGACCTCACCATCTTCGGCATCCATTCCCCGCCGAACAATCCCGCGGCGGCGAACTACATCACCACGCTGTCGACGATCAACGATATCGTCGGCGCCCTGGGAGTGAACGAGACGCGGGTGATCGGCGGCGATTTCAACGTCAATCTGTTCGCCGTCAACGGCACGGCCTCGGGCCTCTATAATCCGCTCACCGGGGGGCCCGGTGCCTACACGCTGCTCGTCAGTCCGACGGCGGTGGGAGTTCCTGTCAATCTCGACCAGTATAAGGGCTATTTCTCCAGCCATATCCGCGGCAAGGACAAGACGGCGGCCTCCAAATTCCTCTGGTCCAACGGCGGCGGCCCGGGGCAGAGCTTTTATCCCGGCTACGGCTATGTCGGCTCCAACTTCGTCGCTGCGCCGTTCTACTCGATCGACAACATCCTGGTCTGGCCGCACAACGGCATGCACAACTATCAGACCACGATCATGAACACGGTGACCGGCACGCCGATGAACGCGGTCATGGCGCCGCCGGACAATCCTCCCCCGGGCGCGGTTGCGCTGGCCCACCAGTTCACCGCGGCGCCGATGGGGTGGCCGGGCGCGCCGACGGCGGCGAACTATCCCGGGATCGGCGGCGCCGGAAATCTCACCGGCTGGAGCAATTACGGGCGCGTTCGCAACACCAGCGATCACTTCGGCATCTCTGCCGACATCTGAGGGAGCGCCGGCTCATGAGCGCTATCGACAATCTTCGCGCCGCTGTCGAGGCCGCCGCCGGCGACACCGCCTTCGCGCTCGATGCAGCGTTCCTGACGGCAGGCCTCGCCGATCCCGCCGTGAAGGTTCCCGCCGACTACGACACTTGGCTGAGCCAGGCCTTTTTCCTCAAGGCCGCGGCCGACTTCAAGGTGACGGTGGCAAAATCCGACGTCGGCCCGGTCGAGGGGACGGCGTTCACGGTGCAGTCGGCGACGATCCCCTTCATCGGCGCCGCGACCCCGCTGGCCGCGAAGGCCACGCTCGTGTTCACCGTGGACGGCGACCAACTGATCGTGCAGGCCGAGGCGACGCCGTCGAACTGGACCTGGACCAGCAGCTTCGCCTTCATGGGGGGCTTCCCGTTCAATCAATTCGGCACGCTGAAGAACGTCAGCTTCGTGTTCTCGACGGCGACCGGCACCTACCCGTATGGTGACTCCGCAGGGCGTGCCGTGAGCGGCGGCGCGGTGCAGAATTTCGTTGCCAAGGTCGCTCTGCCGGATGTCGCCAAGCCGTTCCTGCTGCTGTTTCCTGGCCTCACCGCGCCGGCCGGCGATCTGCTGCTGAGCGGCGCGCTCAACATGGGCATCTTCAACGGCGAGACCGTGCTGTTCCCGCCGGGGCAGTTGCGGGCCGCGATCCAGGACGGCACGTTCAAGCTCGCGTCGCAGTTCACGGTCAAGGATCCGAGCCTGGCTCTGACCATTCCCGCGCCCGATGGCGCGGACGAGGTCGATGGCGTGCTGGTGCTGGCCGATCCCGCCGATCCGGATGCCGGCGATCAGGCGCCGACGCTCGCGATCTCCTCGCAGTTCGACGTCGGCAGCACCGGCTCCTATCAGCTCGACGTCGAGATCACGCCCGGCGCGGACACCAGCTATTCGGTGGCGCTCGCGGTCGTCGAAGGCGGCGCGCCGCTGACGCCGGCCACGGTGATCGAGGTGATGGGCGGCAATGGCGGCTATCTCGCCGCGACCCCGGACGTGCTGCAGCAGTTCCTTGCCTTCGTCGGTCTCAACGGCTTCTCGATCGCCGGCACGCTCGGTCGCTCGCCGACGATCACGGCGGTCTCGATCGAGATCGGCAGCTCGAAGGATACGAGCTGGCAGGTCCTGCCGCCGACCGGCGTCCTCGACTTCAAGATCACGAGCTTCGCGCTGCAATGGTCGATGGCCTATCCGTTCGACGGCACGAAGCGGCAGCAGACCTACGACTTCACGACCGTGTTCGTACTGGCGCCCAGCGTCTTCAAGGGGCCGGACGGCGAGGGCGACGGCGTGTTCACCGTCCAGTTCACCTCCGCGAAGCAGTTCTTCGCGTCCTTCGCCGGGACCGCGAAGCTGAGCGACTTCCTGACGGCCCTGTCCGGCGGTGCCGTCGTGCTCGACGTCGAGAATGTCGGCGATTTCGAGCTTGGCGACATCGCGGTCGCGGTCGATTACAGCGCGCAGAGCTTTCAGTTCGATGCTGGCTTCAGCCTGACGCTCAATCTGCTCAAGATCAACAACCAGCCGATCCTTGCCGTGCGGGAGGGAACGGTCTCAATCGCGGCGCAGACTCCGACGCAGACGCCAGACGGGGGCAATGCGACGACGCTGTTGCGCGCGGCGCCGCTGCCGATGCTCCGGACCTCGCGAGTGGTCGCGCTGCAGACCGCCTCGCAGACGCAATGGAAGTCGAGCGTCGGAGGCTTCCTCGATGTCGGGCCGTTGCACACCAAGGTCAGCGTGACCTATGACGGGTTCGAAACGCCGAAGCGGTGGGACCTCGCCGCCTCGCTGGAGGAGCCGCTCGAGGTCTCGGAACTGATCAACCAGTTCTTTTCGCCCGGCAGCGCCTATGGATTCCCCAGCTTCCTGCCCGGAGATCTCATCATCTCCGAATTTGCGATCACCGCGACCATTCCGGCCGAGCAGGGCGAGCTGAAGACGAGCTACGACATCACCGTCGGTTTCAGCTGGACGTTCACCTTCGGCGATCAGACCGTCGGCATCGATCCGGCGCGGCTCGGCGTCAGCTATGACGGCCAGAAGCCGGCCCAGCAACAGTTCTCCGGCTTCGCGCAGGGAACCTGGGTCTATTCGGCGATCAACCTCAAGCTCACGATGGGCTATGAGTTCAAGACGACGGAGGCGGGCTCCAACAACATCCTGTTCGTCGAGTGGGAAGGATTCCGCGCGGATTGGGAGAGCGGCAAGGAGCTGGTCACCTTCAGCCTCAAGGGCTGGAGCATCGGGTCGCTGGTGCAGGCGCTGGTGCGTACGCTCGGCAATCCCTACTTCACGCTGGATTCGCCATGGGACCTGCTCAACCAGATTTCGCTCGATGCGCTCCGTGTCAACGTCTCGCTCAAGAGCGGCGAGAGCTTCTCGCAACGCCTTTCGGCCAGCTACGAGCTGTCGAGCCCGATCAATCTCGGCTTCATCAGCATCACGGCGCTGACCTTCCGCCGCGGCACCGACGGCAAGGTGACCCTCGCCATCGAGGGCTCGAGCCCGCTCGTCGCCGATGATCCGGCATTCAAGAATCTGCTCGATCCCGCCAAGGGGCAGGACGTGCAGAACCTGCCGTCGGTGCCCGGCCGGGGCGAGGAATGGTTCAAGCTGTTCCTGCTGGTGCTCGGACAGCGCATCGGCATCACCGGCCATTCCAGCTTCAACAGCACCAAGGAAGTGATCTGCGCGCTGCAGTCCGTCCCAAGCACGACGGGCAAGATGAATCCGGTGGATCCCAATGCGGACGAGGGCGGCGCGCCGGGGCTGCCCTATTATGACCAGTCGAACAACTGGCTCATTGCCGGGCATCTCGGCCTGATGAAAGTGGCTGGCGCCTGGTCGATCGATGCCATGCTGGTGTTCAACGACCCCAATCTCTACGGCCTGCGGCTGGCGCTTGCCGGCGAGAAGATGGGCGGGCTCGCCAATCTCGTCGTCGACATCCTCTACAAGAAGATCACCGACGACATCGGCGTCTACCAGATCGATTTCACCTTTCCGGACATCATTCGCAACCTCAATTTCGGCGCGGTGTCGATCACGCTGCCGCAGCTCGGGATCAAGGTCTACACCAACGGCGATTTCTTCATCGACATCGGCTTCCCGTACAATCTCGATTTCCGCCGCTCCTTCTCGATCTCGGTGATCGTGTACGGCGTGCCGGTGCTGGGCGCCGGTGGCTTCTACATCGGCAAGCTCTCCAATGCGACATCGACCAAGATCCCGAAGACCAACCTCGGCACTTTCGATCCCGTCATCGAGTTCGGCATCGGGCTGCAGCTCGGCCTGGGCTACAATTTCGAGAAGGGGCCTCTGAAGGCGGGCTTCGCGCTCACGGTGTTCGGCATCGTCGAAGGCGTCGTGGCGCCGTGGCATCCCTACAATCCCGCGCGCACGCTGGCATCGCGCGCCAGCAGCGGTGCGCTGCAGAGCGACTATTACTTCAAGCTGTCGGGAACGGTCGGCATCATCGGCCTGCTGTACGGCAGCGTCGATTTCGCGATCATTTCGGCCTCGGTCAACGTCAAGATTGTGCTGTCGATCCAGCTCACCTATGAGAGCTATCGCGAGATTCCAGTGATCGCCAGCGCGAGCGTGACGATCAGCCTCAAGGTCAAGATCAACCTCGGCCTGTTCTCGATTTCGATCAGCCTGTCGTTCTCGGCTCAAGTCTCCGCGACCTTTGTGATCGGACAGACCAGTACGGCGCCGTGGGAGGTCCAGGGGGCGCGCGCGGATGCCTTGCTGATGCAGCGGGCCCATGCACGCGGACCGGACGCGGCCATGCGGCTGGCGCGCAGCCTGAAGCCGCGGCCGAAGCGGCTGGCGCCGGCCGCCGCTCATCGCATGGGACTTGCCGCCACCGCCGGCGACAAGCCGAGACTGTCGCTGATGGCCGGCGCACAGTACACTGTGCTTGCTCCGGAGGGGGCCACGGACGCAGCCTCGAACCAGGGGGCATTCGTGCTCCTGCTCGCGATGGACGCGCCGGATGCCGCCGCGAGCGTGCCGTCCGCGACGAAGACGTCGTTCGATGTGCTGGCCGAGGTCTACTTCCCCTGGATCATCGATGCGCTGGGCAACGAGAGCGGCGATGCGGCCGAGCTCGCCGAGACGCTGGCCACGTCGGTGACGCTCACCCAGCTCGAGGCCTATGTCGCGCGTCTCGCCGACACGGCCGATCCGTTCCTGTCGATCAAGGGCCTGCTGCAGTTCCTGGCCGACGGATTCACGCTCGACATCTTCAATCCGGCGACGGCGCAATCGTCGGGGCTGAAGACCAAGCTCGATGCCGGTTCGGTGCTGTTTCCGGTGTTCGACGGATTGAAGCTGCAGGTCCCCGGCATGTCCGGTGGCCAGACCTCGCCGATCGCGTTCGAGACCTACACCACGGCCACGCCCGGCTACGCGACCGCGGTCAGCAAGATATTCGCGCAGGTCGCCGCGAACATCGAGGCCCAGAACAAGGAAACGCGCCGGCTTGCCGCGGAGGACGACAGCAGCTCGGCGGAGTCGATGGCGGCCCTGGTGTTCGTCGACACCTTCACCCTGATCGCACGCCAATTGCTCCAGGCCGCGGCCGACGCGCTGCAGAGCTATGCCTATCCGTTGACACCGACGAGCAACGTCGGTGGTATCCTGGATGAGCTGAACGGGATCGCTGGCAATTCCTTGACGATTGCCGATATCGTGCAGCCCAACGTCGATCATGCCTTGGGGGCCGGGCTGTCGCTGCATGTCGACGGCCTCGAATATGTGGTGCAAAGCGGGGACACGCTGCAAGGCATCGCTGGCCGCTATTCCGATGCGGCGTCGCCTCCGCGCTGGACCACGACGCCGGACCGCCTGATCGTGGCCAACCGGTCCCGCCACATGCTGCAGGGCGGCGTCGTCCTGCTGCTCACCAACAGCCAGGGTCAGGAGCAGATCTATGTGACGCGGCAGGGCGACAGTTTCGACGATGTCGCGCTGCAACTCGGCGCGATCTCGATCGACGCGCTCGCTGCACAGAGCGTGCTCTACGGCGTCGCCGGTCTGCTGCAGCCGACCTTGCCGCTCGCGATCTGGCCGATCGCCTACAAGACCGCAGGGACATCCGGCCCGTCATCCGATACGCTGGCGACGGTGGCGAGCCTCTTCCAGACCACCGCCGTTGCGGTTGCGGACGCCAATCGCGGCGTCGCCGGCCTGTTCTCCGTGCAGGCGGAGCGCGGCCTGCTCACGGTCGCCAATCTTCAGGCTCTGTCGGTTGGCGCGCTGTGGTCGGCCATCGCGGCCACGGGTCAGGTCGGGCAGACCGCCGGCATGGTCTCGCGCTTCCTGGTCTATGGGTTGCGGCTGCCGGTCCAGGACGGATTGACGCTGTCCAATGCGTTCCTCTATCCGAGGACGCAGTCGGCCTATGGAGTCTATCAGCTCACCGGCCAACAGTTTCCGACACCCAGTTCTGCCACGAGCTACAAGGTCGGCTTCGCACGCGAGACTCAGAGCCACGGCGTCCCGCTCGATTTCATCTTGCTGAACGACGGCACCGACCTCAGCATGGAGGTTGATCTGAGCCAGGCCTATGCGGCGCTCGATGTGGTCGTCAGCTGGGCCAGGGGGCCGGGCAATTTCGTCCCGAGCCCGACATTCGCGGCGCTGCCGCTCGCCGAGCGCCAGCCGCGGCCGTTTACCGCCAGCGGCTACGCGCGCTGGTCGAGCGGCTCCGTCGCGAGCCTGTTGGCCCTGACGAACCGCGGCGGCGTGGCCGCGGCGGCCGATGCCGGCGCGCAGGTGCAGCCGACGCTGTGGAGCCTGCCGCCGGCGCAGACCAATCTGGTCGCCACGCGGGAGCAGTCGATCCGCGCCGTCATGCCGGATCTTCGTTCGACCTTCGCGCTGCTGCCGAAATTCCAGCCGCAGACCGGCCGCAGCAATCCTGCAACGGGACGCACCGACTATGCCGACATCGCACGTTGGGCCTGGTGCACGCGGCTCGACGTTCAGATCAAGCGTCTGCCCGACGCGGCGGCGCTGGCCGCGCAGGGCGTGGGCGCAGGCGATCTGCCGAGCGGTCCGGCGTCCGCGCCGTCGCTGCCGTTCGTCTATGAGTTGGTTGGCCCCAGCTCGGAGGATGCGGTGCGACTGCAGCGCATCCTGACCGCCATGGACGCCCTGGGCGAAGGCCTCGCCTCCGCCGTCTTCCTGCTCTACAACCAGTCCGGACCCGGCGCGCCGATGCTGGTGACGCCTGCGGACGCCAACTTCCTCGCCTTCATCACCCAGACCAACCTCTCGACCGAGACCAATCCGGCGGCGGTGCTCCGGCTGACGCTGGCTACCGAGGACGCTCCGCCGCGCGGCATTGCCAACTCCCCGGCGCAGTTCATCCGCCTGATGTGGGAGCTCAGCACGGTCCGCAGCGGCGGCTACTATCTCTATTACGAGAACGTCGAAAGCGGCGAGGGCTTGCCGGCCGCCGTCTTCGATTCCTCCGGCTCGGGCATAGTGACGGTGGTCGTGACGTTCGCTACGCAGGGCAGCGAGTCGTTCGGCACCACGCTTCCCGATTTCGTCAACGCCTTCGTGACGACCGACGCCGTCGATCCGCAGAGCGATCTGGTACAGACGGTGTCGCTCGCCTCGACCGGCCAGACGGCGCCGGTTGCGGCGGGGGCATCGCTCGATGCGCTCGCGGCGATCTACGGCCCTGGGCCCGGGCGGATCGCCGAGGTCAACGCGACCAAGCCGCTCGCCGCGGGCGCGCTGGTGCCGATCGTGGGCGCGGTACGCCAACTGACCGACGCGGATCTGGTCCGCGGTGCCGGCGGGTCCATCGACGCGCAGGCCACCCTCGACAAGCTCGCCAGGCTGTTCTCTGCCGGCGCCATCCACTCCATCAGCGGCCAGGACATCGCCGCGTTCAATCCGCAAGTCGCTGTTGCGCTCGCGGCCGTCTTCTACATCCCGCCGCTGACCTATCAGGTCAGTTCCTCCGCCGCGCCCGGGATGAGCTTTGCCAGCATGGCCGCCTATTACGGGTTGGATGTCGACCTGATCGCCCGTGGCGCCAGCGCAGCGCCCGGACTGTTCCCGGTCAATGCCGTGCTCGATCTCGACCCGCAGCTGTTCTCGCTGCGCGACCAGCTGCCGCCGCAGAACATCGGGTTCTCGTTGACGCGCGACAATCTCGGCCTGCCGCCGGATGATCCAACGGCGCCGGACTTTGCCAAGAAGACAATGTATCAGCTCTACACCTCGCTGGCCGCGGGGCTCGCGGGCAACGTCTTCTACAAGGCTACTCCGCTGGGCATGCCGTTCGGTCCTCAGGACCATGACGACGATCAGTCCGGCGCGTTCGAGAGCCATGCGCGCTCGGCGCGGACGCGCGGCAACCGGTTGGCGCAGGTTGCCCTCGCCGATTTCGACTATCGCCAATCGATCGGCATCGGCGCGCAGTTCGCGCTGGTCAACGCCGCGCCGGACCCGTCTGATCCGGATCTGCCGCCGAAGGCAGCCAACCCCTATCTCGGCGTCGGCACCATGGCGCAGGTCGCGCTGCAGTGGCGCGACATCTTCGGCAACACCACGGTGACGCCGTTCGAGGCACCGCCGCAAGGGTACCGCGGCGCGCTCAACGGTGCGGCGGTGCCGATGCTGTATCGCGACGAGCTGATCGGGCTGGGGTCCTGGATCAATACCAACGCCAGCTACAGTTATGACGGCACGGCCGGTGCCGCGTTCAAGCTCGTTCTGTCCCTCAACGCCGCCGCCTATGCCGGGCCGGACGGCGCGGCGCGGGCCGCCGACGATCTCTCGCTCTACACCCGGATCTATTATCAGCTGCATCAGGATTATTCGGCCGATGTCGCCGTGCATGTGCCGGGCGTCTCCGGCAACGCGGTGGCGATGCGGCTATCGAATTCGCTGATGGCCAAGCCCGATGTGGACCTCAGCGACCCGCAGGCGGACATCATTCGCGGCTATGTGCGCGCCTGCGTGCTGTATCTGAAGCTCGTGACGCGCGGCCAGGTGCCCGCAGCCCCGGCTGTGACCCTGTCGCTTCCGGTCGACGTCAATGCGATCGCCGCCGGCAACATCCTCGAGCTGGATGTAACACTCGCGTTCAGCCGCAATCCGCTGCTGGTCGATCCGGCGGTGGCGGCGTTGCAGGGCGGCAGCGGCGTGGCCGCGGCGATTCTGCCGCGTGCCGATGGCGACGGCAATGTGTCCTATACGGTCTTCAGCAAAGCGGTCGAGGCCGTGTTCGCCACTGCCGACTGGTATCTCAAGGTCGGGCAGGGGCTGTCCCGCGACGGCGAGGATGCGGCCGACGGCGCTCAGCAGCTCTGGGCGGTGCGCTTCGGCAAGGCGGCAGGGCAGGGCATCCATTTCAAGCTCGGCACGTCACCGAGCTATTTCGCGCCGAAGCCGATCGCCAAGGCGCTGGCCAGCGGCGATGCGACGATCACGCGCTATGACAGCGGCGACACCGACACGCTGCATCTCGACGGCGTCGACCTGAACCAGTGGTTCCAGAGCGCGCTGGATGCAATCGATCAGTTCCTGTCGGCCGACTACGCGCCGCAGGCCTTCATCCTCGACCGGATTGACGGCGTGACCGATCCGCTCAAGGACGGTTCGCTGGGAAGCGTGCTGTCGGCCAAGGAATCCCTGGCCGATACGATCGGCCTGAAGACGCTGCCGGTGCTGTCGACCAGCGCGGGCGATCCTTCAACCGGATTCGCCGCCAGCGAGAAGCTGCGCCAGCAGCTGCTCAACCAGCTCGGCGCAGCCTATCGCGCCGGTGCGGCCGTCGTGTTCGGATTGACCGAGGTGACCGGCGGAGGCGACAGCAACCCGGCCGGTCCGCCGAACCTCTATGGTCAGCCGGGCGGCAGCATCAAGGGCGCCGCGGACAATCAGAATTTCACACTGACGCCGACGCGCATTCCGCTCGGCGAGGTCTACGATCCCGCCAGCAAGACCTGGTACGATCCGCGGCTGGCCTTCGTGTTCGCCACCAAGAACGTCGTCGACCAGGCCTATGTGCCGCTCGAGCTCACGCTCTCGCTCACTCATCTCGAATTCGAGCGGCGTACCGTCCCCGGAATCGACGGCTATGTCGATTCGCGATGGCTCGCCTTCGTCAACGGGCCGTTCAGCTATCCGCTGGGGACGCAGGTCACCAACATTCCCGTGGTCAACCGCGATCTGCCGACGCCGCCGACGGTCTCCGCGCAGCAGGCACGGCAGCTCACCGGCGAGGGCACGACCGATCCATCGAAGCTGAACGCCTGGGGTTATTCGTTCGACTATCTCTATCAGCAGGCGGCAGCCGACGCGGTGTCCTGCACGATGGAGTTCAACCGGCCGACCGAGCCGACGCTGCGCGGCTCGGCCAGGTTGAGCGGCGAGCCCGACCTGTTCACCGCGCTCGCGCAATTCGTCACCAACTATCCGGCGATCCTGCGCGACCTCAACCAGTATCTGGTCGGCATCGACGGCGCCGAACCCGATCCGGCGACGCTGGCCGCTGCGCGCAAGGCGACCGCTGCCTTTGCCCTTGAGACCAGGCAGATCGCGGATGCCTATGCGCGGGAGACGGTCGGGGCTGCAAGGCTGGCGGTCGCACCGGCGCATGTGATCGTGAAGTTTATGTCGACGCTCGACAGCACCAGCGACGGGCACGCGCGCACCAATCTCGTCAACATCACCATCGATGGCGTGGCGGCGAGCTGGAATGCGGCGGCCAATACGATCTCGAACGGCACCACCACGCTTCCGGCGCCCGTGATCGCAATCATCGCGCCCGAGCTCTATACGCCCCAAGCCGTGCCTCCGGCGGAACTCCCCCCGGGTGTAGAGATAGCCTACGTCTATACGCGTCAGGTCGACGGCAAGACGGTCTATCTCCGCGAAGCGGAGGCGCGCGGGCTGCCGGCGCGGACGGTGTCGATCGCTCCGCTCGATGTGCTGCTGTACCAGAGCGCCTGGGCGTCGGTGTTCGTGCAGCGCAATCTCGCGCTGTTCCCGCTGGCCGATCTCAAGACCACCAGCACCAATCCGGCATTCCTGTTCCAGACGCCCGAGGTGCGTTTCGCGTCCACGGTGGTCCCGCAGCTGAACTACACGGCGTTCTCGCTCGACGCGATGTCGGGCGCCTCCGGCGACCTCGACGCGCGCCTGACCAAGTTCTTCGCGGGACTCTATGCTGACGGCAATGGCAGCACCAGCGACGAGGTCGCGATGCAGGGCATGTACAGCTACGAGGTCGTAGCCGGCCAGCCGGCCATCCCGCGCGTACGGCTGCCGATCAACCTGCTGACGCCGACCCCGTCAGCGGTCGATCCGGGCGTGAAGCCGCCCTTCGTGGCCCCGTTCGCGCAGATGATCGATATGTGGCGGGCGACGACCAAGCCAACGACGTCGGGCCATGCCCGCGTCGAGATCGAGCTGAAGGTCTTCGGTGGCGTCGGCGATGCGACGCAGCCGTTAATCCAGGTCGGCCGGCTCACTCACGACATCGCGAGCGCCTGAAGGCGGTACCGGCATCGAAACTGCGGCCGTCGCCGGAGATCATCTGGACATGCCGCCCGCAGCGTCGGGTGGTACGGGCTCAAGGGTCGAGTGCTGGGTCGGGTAATGGCTGGCGCGCTCGGAGAGATTCGAACTCCCGACCCTCGGAATCGAAATCCGATGCTCTATCCAGCTGAGCTACGAGCGCGCGGTGCGGGCCAAATCTCCCGCGTCACCGGGATACCAGACTTGGATGGGCAAGGCCAGCCTCCGCCGCGCATGAATGGTCGTTCGCCGAACCTGGCTCGGCGTCCCCGGATGGCATCAGAAGCAGGGATGCCGGCGTCGGTCCTGGCCGATATAGGCGGCCGAGCTCTGGTAGCAGTGGTTGGTGGAAGGACCGTCATAGAACGCAAAGGTGCCGGGCAGCGGGCCGGGGCCATAATTGTGCAGGAAGCTGATGGCGTAGGGCAGCCCGTAGTGGTGGCGATGATGCCGATGATGGCTGCGTGCCTCGGACGTGGCGGGCACCAGGGCGGCAGTTGACACGATCAAGGCGGCGGCGAGGGATGCGAGCTTGCTCATGACTTTTCTCTTCTCCGGAAAACGACGTCAAGGCCGGCCGTCTGGCCGGTAGCCTAACGCGGAAGTGGCGGAAAGGGTGCGCAAAAGGCGATAGTTCGTCAAAATTTTGGCCTTTTCCGCATGCTTAAGGAGACCATGACAAGGTCCGGCAAGTGCCGTCGTGCATTTGGCTCGAGGCGTTGTCGCGACAGCGCCAGAAAAGACCGGGTTTGCCCGTCCGATCCATGAATCGCCTGATCCCAAGCGTCGTGCTCCTGCTGGTCGCCGCTAGCCCGGTGCGTGCGGATTTGCACATTACGCGCGATCATGGTGGCTACATCGAAGAGTACAAGGCCAAGTACAAGCACATCCGGGAAACGCATCAGCGCGTCATCATCGACGGCATCTGCAATTCGGCCTGTACGCTCGTCTTCGGCTTGGTGCCGCTCAACAGGATCTGCGTCACGCCCAGGGCCAGCCTCGGCTTCCACCAGGCCTATTACGACAAGGCGTTCACGTTCGGCATCAAGGTCACCAGCGTGGAGGGGACGTCCGAGCTGATGTCCTATTACCCCGATTCGGTGAAGGACTGGATCCGGCGCAACGGCGGGCTCACCACCGAGATGAAGCGGATCAAGAACGGCATCGAGCTCTGGAAGATCGTCGACCCCTGTCCTGACGTCTGGTGAGGACGACGTTCCTCCTCGAGACGCCGGCCTCTCCGACGGCTCCGATCGTCGCGCCGGGTGCCGCATGTTTGCTGCGTTATGCCCTGGACACCGGATCGTGGTTCCGGGCCGGCATCCGGACGACACCTCACGAAACAATCCAGCGCCAGATTGTCCCCCACGACCGGGCACTGGATTGTTTCGCCGAGTCGGCCGGGCAAGCCGATCGCCTGCCTTCAGGCCGGGCCGAGCAGAATCAGCGCTTGGCCTTCTTCGTCTTCTTGGCCGCTTTCTTGGTGGCCTTCTTGGCCGTCTTCTTCGCAGCTTTCTTGGCCGCCTTCTTCACGGTCTTCTTCACAGTCTTCTTGGCGGACTTCTTGGTCGCGACCTTCTTGGCCTTGGCGGCGGCCCGCTTGGGTGCAGCCTTCTTGGAGGTCTTCTTCGCGGTCTTCTTGGCCGCTCGCCGGGCCTTAGGTGCCGTCGTGATCACCGGATCCTTCGGCGCCTCGGCGGGCATGCTGGTCTCGGTCACGGTCGGATCAGAGAGTGGAGTGTCGTCCATATCGGGTCCCCCGATTTGTTGGAAACCCCGCGACGATAGCTGGATTCTCCGTGCTGTCAAAGCGCACCCCAACTAATCACTTGTGCGCAAGCTCGCGTAGGCTGCCAGCGCGCGCTCCCGCCCGGGCTTGTGATCCACGAACGGCGCCGGGTAGGTGCGGCCGAGTGCAACCCCGGCCTCCGCGAGCTCGAGCGGCTTTGCCGCCCAGGGCTGGTGGACCAGCGCGGCCGGCAGGCGCGCCAGCTCCGGCACCCAGCGGCGGACATAGGTCCCGTGAGAATCGAACTTCTCGCCCTGCAGCACGGGATTGAAGACGCGGAAGTACGGCGCGGCGTCGGCGCCCGATCCTGCAACCCATTGCCAACTTGCCGGATTGCTGCCCGGGTCGGCGTCGACCAGCGTGTCCCAGAACCACTGTTCGCCGAGCCGCCAGTCGATCAGAAGGTGCTTCACGAGCAGCGAGGCGACCACCATACGGACGCGGTTGTGCATGCTTCCGGTATGCCAGAGCTCGCGCATGCCGGCGTCGACGATCGGATATCCGGTTCGCCCGCGCTGCCAGGCCTGCAGCGCTGCATCATCCTGAGCCCAGGGAAAGGCGTCGAATGACGGCTGCAGGTTGCGGGTTGCGAGGTCGGGATTGTTGTAGAGCAGGTGGCGGCTGAACTCGCGCCAGCCGAGCTCGCTCAGGAACTTGTCGATGCCGGCGGCGGAAGCCGGACGCTCGGCGGCGGCAAATCGCGCCGCATGCCAGACCTGGCGCGGGCTGATCTCGCCGAAGCGCAGATGCGGCGACAGCCGGGAGGTCGCCTCGATGTCGGGCCGGTCGCGATCGGCGGCATAGGTCTGAACGGCCGTTTCGAGAAAGCTGGCGAGGCGCGCCTGTGCCGCGCGCTCGCCGGCTTGCCATGACGCGCGCAGGCCGCCCGCCCAGTCGGGCTTGAGCGGCTCGAGCGCGAGCTCGTCGATCGGCAAGCTCGCGCCGCCGGGGGCGTGCGACAGCCGGGCCGGCCGCGGCAGCGGCTTCGGCGGATCACCCAGAGCGAGCACGCGCTTCCAGAACGGCGTGAACACGCGCGGCCCGCGTCCATCCTTGCCGCGCAACTCGGCCGGATCGACCAGAAGGTCATCGGGAAACACGCGTGAAGAGACGCCGATCTCGGCGAGTGCTGCTTCGACATCGGCAGCCACGGCGCGGGGAGCGGCCTGCGCGACATCGTTCCAGTACACCGCGCCGGCCTTGGTCTCACGCGCCAGTTCGCAGAGCACCTCGGCCGCGGCTCCACGGCGGATCACGAGCCCGGCGCCGAGCGCATGTAGTTCGGCCTGGAGTGCACGCAACGATTGCGCGAGCCACCAGCGCGTCGCGCCGCCGAGCGGACGCAACCCAGGGCTTTCCTGATCGTGGACGTAACTACAAACGATCCGAGTGCCCGACCTTGCTGCTTCATACAACGCGGGGTGGTCAGAGAGCCGCAGGCTCTCGCGAAACCACACGATGATGGGGGAGGAGGACATGATCAGGGTATCTTACTGCCGTATTTATAGAGAGTTCCGGTATTCTACGCTCCGGAAAATAACTGCTTTGAAACGAACTACGGGCACTTTGAGATTCAGTTGCAGTTCCCCTGGAAGGTTTATGACGTGTCCGTCAAATTGAAGCTCGGCACCAAGGCGCTGATCGGCGCCGTTGTCGTGATCGCCCTGAATACCGCCCTGGTCGTCGGCGCAGCGTACTGGTCGCTGTCCTCTGACTTCGCCGACCGCGCCAAGCGCGACATCGAAGGCAATCTGCGCACCTTTGCGCTGACGTTCACTGAAACGTTCAAGGACGCGAAAGTCAGCGTGCAGAACGGCGTCGTTACGCGCATCGAGATTACGGCGATTCCCGAGATCAAGGATCACGCGATCGTCGATCGCGCGGTGTCCTATGTCGGCGGCAGCGCCACGCTGTTCGTGGTCGATGACAGCGGCCAGTTCGTCCGCCGCTCGACCAACGTGAAGAAGGAGAATGGCGACCGCGCCGTGGGCACCCAGCTTGCCGCGGATCATCCGGCGCAGGCGCTGCTGCGCCGCGGCGAGGCTTACAAGGGCCCCGCGACGCTGTTCGGCAAGTCGTTCATGACCGCTTATTTTCCCGTCACCAATCCGGCTGGAAAGGTGATCGGCATTCTGTATGTCGGCGTGCCCATGGCCGAGCTCGACGCCATGCTGTCGCAGGCGATGCGGACCATGGTCGTCGCCGCTGCGATCGCCGCGCTGCTGGTGCTCGGCCTGACCATGCTGGCGGTGCGCCGCGTCACCAAGCCTCTCGCCGCGGTGACCGACGCGCTCACCGCCATCGCCGAGGGCCGCGAGGACGTTGCGATCAAGTCCGATGACCGCAGCGACGAGATCGGTGAGATCGCCCGCAGCCTGGTCGTGTTCCGCAGTGCCGCGAGCGAGCGGCGCCGGATGCGCGAGGAGCAGACGGCTGCGGCCGCAGCGGCTGTCGAGCAGCGCAAGGCCGAGCTGCAGCGTTTCGTCGATTCGTTCCAGGCGAGCATCGGCGGCATCATCGAGAACGTCCTGACCTCGTCGGGCGAGTTCGAGCACGAGGCGCGCCAGCTCACCCAGACCGCGCGGACCACCGCCGACCTGTCCGGCCATTCGGCCGGCGCTTCGGAAACCGCCTCCGAGCACGTCCGCACCGCGGCTGCTGCCTCGGACGAGCTGTCCGGCTCGATCGCCGAGATCATCCGTCGCGTGCAGGAGTCCAACGCCATCGCCGCCGAGGCAGTCAACCAGGCCACCGCGACCGACCAGCGCATCAAGGAGCTGTCCGACGCCGGCAACCGCATCGGCGACGTCGTCAAGCTGATCACCTCGATCGCCGAGCAGACCAACCTGCTGGCGCTCAACGCCACCATCGAGGCGGCCCGAGCCGGCGATGCCGGCCGCGGCTTCGCGGTGGTCGCTCAGGAGGTCAAGACCCTGGCCGGGCAGACCGCCAAGGCGACGGAGGAGATCTCCAGCCAGATCGCCAACATGCAGACCGTGACCCAAGAATCGGTCGACGCCATCAAGGCGATCGGCTCGACCATCGAGCGCATCAACGGGATCGCCGCCTCGATCTCGGCCGCCGTCGAACAGCAGCGCGCCGCCACGCAGAACATCACCCAGAGCGTCCGCTCGGCCGCGACCGGCACCGCAGAGGTCGTCGAGAACATCCGCAGCGCGGCGCGTGGGGCAGGCGAGACCGGCGAAAGCTCCAACCGGATGTTCGCGTCCGCCCAGGCGCTGTCCAGCGAGAGCCTGCGGCTGAAGGCCGAGGTGCAGAAGTTCCTCGACGGGATGCGCGCGGCCTGACAAGCGCTACCCGTAGAGCAATCGTGGCAGGATGGTCACGATGCCCGGGAACAGCGTGAGCAGCAGCACGAAGGCGATCATGATGACGAGGTAGGGGGCGGTCACGCGGGCGATGTAGCCGAGACCGTCCTCCGTCAGTCCCTGAATCACGAACAGGTTGAAGCCGACCGGCGGCGTGATCTGGGCCATCTCGACGGCAAGCACCAGGAAGATCCCGAACCAGACCTCGTCGAAGCCGGCTCCCTTCACGATCGGCAGCACGATCGGGAGCGTCATCACGATCATCGAGAAGCCGTCGAGAAAGCAGCCGAGGATCAGGTAGAACACGATCAGCACGGCGATCAGCATGAACGGTGACAGGCCGAGCCCCTTCACGAAGGCGGCCACGGCTTGCGGGATGCCGAGGAAGGCCGCGGCATTGCCCAGGATCGACGCGCCGAGCACGATCAGCGCGATCATCGAGCAGGTGATGACCGAGCCGATCATCACGTCGCGCACCACCTGCTGCGACATCGACCCCTGAAAATAGGCGACCAGCGCCGCGCCGAGCACGCCGACGGCGGCGGCCTCCGACGGCGTGGCGAGGCCGCCATACATCGAGCCGAGCACGCAAGCGATCAGGAACAGGGCCGGCGCCAGGTCCTTCAGCGCCGCGAAGCGCTCGGCCCAGGGGACCTGCGACAGCAGCGCCTCCGCCTTCGGCACCATCGAAGGCTTCAGCGTGGTGTGCAGCATCACCCAGCCCATGAAGGTGCCGGCCAGCAGCAGCCCCGGCAGCACGCCGGCGGTGAACAGCTTGAGGATCGAGACGTCGCCGAGCACGCCATAGATGATCATGATGTTCGACGGCGGGATCAGGAAGCCGAGCGTGCCGGCGCCGGCCAGCGAGCCGATCGCGATGTCGCGCGAATAGCCGCGGCGCAGCAGCTCGTTGAGCGACATCCGGCCGATCACCTGCGTCGTCGCCGCCGACGAGCCGGAGATCGCGGCGAAGATGGTGCAGCCGATGACGTTGACGTGGAGCAGGCGGCCCGGCAGCAGGCCGGCCCACGGCGCCAGGCCCTGGAACAGCGAGCGCGACAGCCGAGTGCGGAACAGCAATTCGCCCATCAGGATGAACAGCGGCAGCGCCAGCAGCTCCTGGGTGGTCAGGATGTTCCAGGCATATTGCGGAAGCAGCTTGTCCAGCGGGATCGACCGGAACATCGCCAGCAGCAGGGTTGCGGTGAAGGCAAGCGTCAGCCCGATCCACAGGCCGCCGGCCAGCAGCGCGAACAGGATGGCGAACAGGGCGATGACTTCGATGGTCATGAGGCGACGGAGTCCGCGGTGAGTGGGGCGGGCGGGGAGGGACATGGATGCCCGGGACAAGCCCGGGCATGACGGAGGGAGGACGTTTTCATTCGACCGGCGAGGCCTTCATCCGGTGATCCTCCACGGGCAGCCCCAGCGCGGCCTGGATTGCACGCGCGAGGAATTGCAGGGTCAGCAGCAGCATGCCGAAGGTGACGACGGCCTGCGGAAACCACAGCGGCGTGTCGCTCGAGGTCGAGACCTGGCCGCGCATGAACGAGCCAAAGGCGAACTTCGTCATCGCCCAGGTCAGGAACGCCATGAAGGCGAAGCCGGCGGCTGCCGCCAGCACCTCCATCGCGCGCTGCAGCGGTGCCGGCACGTTCTTCAGGAGCAGCACGACGCGGATGTGGCCGCCGACGCGGAGCGTCATGGCGGCGCCGAAGGTGAACGAGGCCGCCATCAGGTAGGACGAGTATTCCCAGGCGATCGAGATCGTCGGCGGGAAGAACGGCAGCACGTTCGACAGTGCCCGCGTCGTGACCTCGGCAAGCATCAGCAACGTCAGCGTCAGCAGGCAACCGCCGCCGATCCAGCCATCGAGCCGGCCGAGCCGGTCGATGACGTCGAGCAGGATGCGCAGCGGCGCCGGCGCCGCTGCGTTGAGGCTCGCCGTCTGGCCCGGCGACGGCTCCACGAGGCCCTCAGCCACGCTTCATCTCGGCGAGATAGGCCTTCACCGGCGCTTCGGCGGCGGGCACGCGCTTGAGGAAGGCGTCCATCAGCGGCGCGGTCTTGGTCCGGATTTCCGTCATCATGGCGTCGGAGACCGCAACGACTTCCATGCCGCCTTCCTTGAGGCGGTTGAGGCTGTCGACGTCGGCCTTGACCGAGTTGGCCCAGAAGGTCGGCTCCATCTTCGCGGCGATGTCGGTGATGATTGTCTGCTGCTCGGGCGCCAGCGCCTTCCAGGAATCCAGGTTCACGTTGAGCATCTGCGACGACCACACATGGTTGGTCGGGTAGACGTATTTGAGGAACTCCCAGAACTTGCCGTCGACACCCGATACCGACGAGGTCGAGACGCCGGCGACGGCGCCCGAGGCCAGCGCCGGGATCGTCTCGCCCCAGGGGATCATGACAGCGGCCATGCCGATGGCGTTGAGCATGTCGACCGCGTTCTTGTCGGGCACGCGGATCTTGATGTTCTTCAGCCCGGCGACGTCGTTCGTCTTGACCTTGAGATGCAGATACTGCGTCGGCCACGGCACGATGTAGAGGATCTTCTGGTTGTTGCGCGCGGCGATCTTGTCGTACTCGGGCCGCACATATTTGTGCAGCGCCTTGAGCTCGTCCATCGAGCCGGCGAGGAACGGGATGCTCTCGACACCCATGAACGGCTCGTCGCCGACCTGCTGGATGTTGAGCACGTCCGCCAGCGGCACCAGGCCGTCGCGCACGGCGCGCAAATGCTCAGGCCCTTTGAAGCCAAGCTGACCGCCGGCCTTCACGGTGATGTTGACCGCACCGCCCGTCTGCTTCTTCACCTCCTCGGCAAAGGCCATCGCATTCTGGGTGTGGAAGTTGCCGTCGGGCCAGACCGTGGACATGTCCCAGGTCGTCGTTGCGGCGCGTGCCCTCGTTGAGACATGGCTGGCTGCGAGCAGGGTAGCTGCACCTGCCGTGAACGTCCGTCGCGTGATCATGAGTGTCTCCGGGTTCGTTGCTGAGCTATTTGCATGAGATCGAAAAAGGTTGGGCGAGCACTATGCTCGCGGCCATCCTTCGAGACGCCCGCCTGCGGCGGGCTCCTCAGGATGAGGGTACGTTGCGCGGCAAGATGCTGATCCTCTCCATGAGGACTTTTCTCATGGTCAATGTGCAGCATCGATCGCGGTACTAAACCCTCATGGTGAGGAGCGTCGCCCTTGCGACGCGTCTCGAACCATGAGGCCATAAATGTTCCGGCGGGCATGAGATCTCACCGCGCCTGTCCGTAGAGCTTTGCTGCATTGTCCGCCGACACCAGTCCGCTCTCGACATCGCTCCGCACCAGCTCTGCGGCCCGCTCCCTGGGATCGCCGATGCCGGCACCGCCGGGTGTCAGCACCACCAGCCGGTCGTCCGGCGGCACGGTCTGGAAACCCTTGCCGCGCAGCTTCTTTCCCGACTTGAGCCCGACATAGCCGGCCTGGCCGTTGTGGCCGCCGTCGCGGCCGCGCGGCGGGTGATCGATGCGGTCGAAGGCGGCGAGGATGTCAAACGGCGCATCGACGCCGCTGCCGACCTCGATGATCTGGCCGAGGCCGCCGCGGGTGCGGCCGGCGCCGCCGGAATCCGGCCGCAGCTCCTTGCGCCAGAAGATCAGCGGCGTCTGCGTCTCGGCAATTTCGACCGGCGTGCCGCGGACGCCCGAGGGATAGGCGGTCGCCGACAGCCCGTCCTTGTCGAAGCGGGCACCGGTGCCGCCGTTCGAGGTCACCGCCATCGAGAGTCCGTAATTGCCGCCGGCGCCGGAGCGGGTCTGGCCGCGCACATTGAGATTCCACAGGCAGGAGGTGCCTTCGGCAGGTACGCGCTCCGGGATGATCTGGCGCAGGCAGCCGAACACCACGTCGGGCAGCATCTGGCCGATGACATGGCGCGAGGCGACCGGCGCGGGCTTCGGCGCATTGAGGATCGCGCCCGATGGCGCCGACACTGTGAGCGGCGACAGCGAGCCGGCATTGTTGGGGATCGCGGAGGCCACGACGCAGCCGAGCCCGAACACGGTGTAGGCCGTGGTGTAGGACAGCGGCACGTTAATGCCGAACTTCGAGGCCTTCGACGTGCCGTCGAAATCGACGTGGATGCCGTCGTCCGAGATCGTCAGCGCTGCCTTCAAAGTCACCGGCGCGTCGTAGCCGTCGACGACCATCTCGTTGCGCCAGGTGCCCTTGGGCAGCTTGGCAATCTCGGCCAGGACGGCCTCGCGCGAGCGGTCGCAGATGTAGTCGCCGAGCTCATCGAGCGAGGCAATGCCGAACTCGGTCATCATCTCGACCAGGCGCTGGCAGCCGACATCGTTGCAGGCGGCGAGCGAGTAGGTGTCGCCCTCGGTGTCCACCGGCAGGCGTGTATTCGCTCTGATCATCGCCATCAGCGTCTCGTTGACGACGCCCTGGTCGATCAGCTTCAGCATCGGGATGTACAGTCCTTCCATGAATACGTCGGTGCCATCGGGGCCGAAGCCGATGCCGCCGATGTCCATCAGATGGCTGGTGCAGGAGAACAGCGCGACCGGCTCGCCGTCCTTGAAGCAGGGCGTGGTGACGACGAAGTCGTTGAGATGGCCGGTGCCCATCCAGGGATCGTTGGTGATGTAGGCATCGCCCGGCTTCATCGTCGCAATCGGGAAATGCGTGATGAAGTGCTTCACCGACTCGGCCATCGAGTTGACGTGGCCGGGCGTGCCGGTGACGGCCTGCGCCAGCATGCGGCCCTTCAGGTCGAACACGCCGGCGGAGAGGTCGCCGCATTCGCGCACGATCGGGCTGAAGGCGGTGCGCAGCAGCACCTGGGCCTGCTCCTCGACCACGGCGATCAGCCGGTGCCACATGATCTGCAGGTCGATCAGGCTCGTCGCTTGGAACTGGCTCATCTCAGGCCGCCTTCCGTTCCATGACGATGCTTCCGGCACCGTCGATATGTGCGTCAAAACTGTTGGAGATGAAGGTCGAGGTTTCGTCCTCGGCGATCACGGCCGGTCCCGCGATGACGGCGCCCGGCATCATCTGCTCGCGGCGATACAGCGGGATGTCGACGAAGCGGCCGGCGCGGCCGTCGAAGAATTTGCGATGGCCGGCGGCTTGCCCCGCGGGCTTGCGCTGCACCTCGGCGACAGCAGGCGGTTGGTGCGCGTCCGTCGTCGCGAGCACAGACCAGCTCAGCACCTCGATCGCTGCACCGGGGATCGGGCGCTCGAACAAAGCGGCATAGCCCGCCTCGAACGAGGCGCGCAGTGCTGGCAGGTCGTGCGCGGTGAGCGGGCGGTTCGGCAGCTCGACATTGATCTCGTGACCTTGGCCGACATAGCGCATGAAGGCGGCGCGGCGCTCGCGCACCGCAGCTCCAGCCGCACCCGGCTCGACCAGCGCACGCGCCTCGTCCGCCATCTCCTGCAGCAGGCTGGAGACGAGCGCCGTATCGAAATCATCGAGCCGGGCATGGCGGCTGCGCACCAGCTCGTAGGCGATGGGTGCCGCGAGGAAGCCGACCGCCGAGCCGACGCCGGCGTTGGACGGCACGATCACCCTGGCGACGCCGATCTTCTCGGCGACGCGGGCGGCATGCAGCGGCGCGGCGCCGCCGAACGCGATCAGCGTGTGCTGACCAATCACGGCGCCACGCTCGACGGCGTGGACGCGCGCCGCGCTCGCCATGTTCTCGCAAACGACTTCATGCACCGCATAAGCCGCGGTCTCGGCATCGAGGCCGAGCGGCGCGCCGACGTCGCGGAGCAGGGCCTGTCTCGACAGCTCGGGATCGAGCTTGATGGTGCCGCCGGCGAACGCATCGGGATCGATCATGCCGAGTGCGACGTCGGAATCGGTCACGGCAGAACGCTGGCCGCCGCGGCCGTAGCAAGCAGGACCGGGCTCGGAGGAGGCGCTCTCAGGGCCGACGGTGACGCGCTTCATTGCGTCGATCCGCGCAATCGAGCCGCCGCCGGCGCCGATCTCGACCATCTCGATGACGGGAATGCGCACCGGCAGGCCCGAACCTTTCAGGAAGCGCGCAGCACGGTCGACCTCGAACACGCGCGAGCTCTCCGGCTCGAAGTTCTCGATCAGACAGATCTTGGCGGTGGTGCCGCCCATGTCGAACGACAGCACCTTGCGCTCGCCGAGCCGCGCCGCAATCTGGCCGGCGAAGATGGCGCCGCCTGCGGGACCGGATTCGACGAGGCGCACCGGGAAGCGCCGCGCCGTCGCGATCGAGGTCACGCCGCCGCCCGACGTGACGAGATAGATCGCGCCGCGGAACTGCTCGATCCTTAGCGCCTGCTCCATGCGCGCGAGATAGCTGTCCATCAGCGGCTGCACATAGGCGTTGGCGACGGCGGTCGACGTGCGTTCGTATTCTCGGATTTCGGGACAGACCGCCGAGGACAAGGTGATCGACATGTCCGGCATTTCCTCGGCCAGGATCTCCGCGGCGCGGCGCTCATGCGCGGGATTGGCATAGGCGTGGAGGAAGGCGATCGCGATGCTGGCGACATCGAGCGTGCGCAGTTGCGGCACCAGCGCACGCACCGCCGCTTCGTCGAGCGGCAGCCTGACGTCTCCGTGGGCATCGACGCGCTCGGGCACGGTGAAGCGCAGGGAGCGCGGCACCAGCGGTTTCGGCTTGTCGATCGAGAGATCGTACTGGTCGTAGCGGCTCTCGGTTCCAATATCCAGAACATCGCGAAAGCCGGAAGTGGCGATCAGCGCGGTCTTGGCGCCGCGGCGCTCGATGATGGCGTTGGTCGCGAGCGTGGTGCCGTGAATGAAGACGTCGATGTCGCTGATGCGCGCCTTCGCGTCGGCGAGAATGAGGCTGACGCCGTCGAGCACGGCCTGCTCGGGCTGCGCCGGCGTGGTCAGCAGCTTGCGTGTCCGGCGCTGACAGCCGATGTCGAGAACGATATCGGTGAACGTGCCTCCGATATCGACGGCCAGCCGGACTTCGGCTCCTTCAAGCATTCGATGGTCTCCGCAAGCGACGAATTGATGTGCGAGTTCAGCAATTCCCATGCCATTGCGCCAGCGGAGATGCAGCTTGCTGCTCTGCGTTTGGTGCGGTGCGGATTTGAGGTCGCGGTGCGATGGGCGCGCAACCTTGCTGATCGTGGGGCGGTTGTTTGCTAGCAACATTGAATACGACGCCGCGTTCAGTGCTGCTCACATGCTCCGCTGTCGTCCCGGCGAAAGCCGGCACCCATAACCCCAGGGAGCGGTTTGGGGCAGGCCGATCGTTTGACACCCTCCACATCATATCCGCCGCGGAGTATGGGTCCCGGATCGGCGCCGCGTCGCGCTGACGCGCGCCGTGGCTTGTCGACGTGCGTTCGCATTCTCGCGGCATGAGCAGCCCGAGTTCTGCGGCCTGTTTACCCTCTGCAAAACGAGAGGGTGCAGGGAATGCCGGGTGAAGGCCTCACCCATGGCCCGCCTGCGAAAAAAATGCAGGCGGCAGGTACCACAGGCAAAGCCGATCAACCGGCATTCCCTGCGCGATGTCTTCACGCTTATACGCAGTCTCCCTGGTGCGCCGAGCGTGTTGGCCACCATGATCCGCGCGGCGCCTCGAGCGCCGTCGCGAACGTAACACCAGCATCGGGGTGTCAGGACGCTGCGACTTCGCGTCCGCAGTCATGCCGGTCGTCTGCGCCGAAGGCGCGTCCGGCATGACTGCGGCCACCGCATCCCGCACCCGACGTTCGTGACGACGCGTACGTCCCTCTGCATGGGGCAGGACGACGCGGATCATACGCGATTTACGAGAAAACGAAAGCGAAAAATTTCGGTCTTTTCGAAGTAGACGAGACGGCGGCGCTCAGACGTGATCGCTTTCTCCGACTCGGCGAAGCTCGGCCTTCGGATCCGGTCTCTGCAGGGCCGCATACACGGCGCCCAGCACGACGCTGTACGCCTCGACCATCGCCAGCGAAAACAGCGCCGGGCCGGCGCCCAGCCCGAGCGACGTTGCGAACGGTCCAAGGCCGATGGCGGGAAACAAACCGATTCCCAGCAACACCCAGCCGGCGAGCCCGAGCAGGAAGCCTTTGGCGACGCCGCTGCCGCCGGGCAGGCGGTGGAAGAAGCGGCCGAACAGCAGGCCGATCAGGAAGGCTCCGTTGAGCTGCGACAGCAACCATAGCGGCGCCCCATCGTGCATCGCTCGGGCGAACAGGGGCGAGAGCGTGTCGAGAAGCGCCGAGGCGGGATCGAACTGCGGCAATAGGTGAAGCCGGCTCTTGAGCTCCATCAGGCCGATATGCGCCAGCGTCCCGCAGCCCGATGCGACCGCCGACGTCCATATCCAGCGATAGCTGCGTATCGTCATCTCCTCTATTCGCCATGGCTCGTCCGTGGCTCGTTGATCTCGCTCAAGCACGCGATCTCGCCGCTCGCTTAGTTTGCGCAAACTCATTGGTGCCACGTCAAGGAGTTCTGCTATGCGATTAGATCCACGCGCGCTGGTCTTCGCGGCCGCAATCGTCACCGTCACCGCCGCACCGGGCTTTGCCCAGCCGGGCGCGGGCGGGCCAGGGTGGGGCCCGGGCATGATGATGGGGCCGGGGATGATGGGCGGCCGGGGCTTCGGCTTCCTTTGCAATCCCCGCATGGCCGGATTTGCCGAGTGGCGGATGTCGCAGATCGAGGCCGCCATCAAGCCGAACGACGCGCAGCGGGCGCGGCTCGATGATCTCAAAGCGGCATCGGCCAAGGCGGCGGAGCTGATCACGAAGGACTGCCCGGCGACGCCGCCGGTCAAGGCGACCGACCGCCTCGCATTGGCGGAGCAGCGCCTCGACACGATGCAGCAGGCGATCAAGATCGTCCGGCCGGCGTTTCAGGCGCTCTACGACTCGCTCGATGACAAGCAGAAGGCGGCCATGGACGCCAGCGGTCCGCGCAACTGGGGCTGGCGTCACTGGCATTGGCCGTGGAGCGACGAGTAGCCGAGATCTGGCGCAGCGGTGGCCATGCGTCTCGCATCTTCCGGGCCGCGCGGCCGTCGACCATCGGTATCGCCTGGCCAGGCTGGGCGCACTGAGCAGGACAGGATTTGACCGTTCACGGCCCTCGTGTTCCGGCGCGGCATGGCGTAAAGCAGCCGGATCGAAACGAGGTTTCCGGTCACTTGTCCTTTCCCACGACGAATCCGCCGCTCGCCCGCGCTCTGGCCGAGCGCAATTATGAAACTCCGACGCCCGTACAGCTCGCCGTGCTTGCGCATGACGCCGTCGACCGTGACCTCCTGGTTTCGGCGCAGACCGGCTCGGGCAAGACCGTGGCCTATGGGCTGGCGCTTGCGAACAACCTGCTGGGCGAGGCCGAGCGGTTCGAGCGGGCCACCGCGCCGCTGGCGCTGATCGTGGCGCCCACGCGCGAGCTTGCCTTGCAGGTCCAGCGCGAGCTCGCATGGCTTTATCAGCACGCGGGCGCGCGCGTCGTCTCCTGCGTCGGCGGCATGGATCCGCGCCGCGAGCAGCGCGAGCTGGAGGCAGGGGCCCACATCGTCGTCGGCACCCCCGGGCGGCTGTGCGATCATCTGCGGCGCGGGCGTCTCGATATCTCGGAACTGAAGGCCGTGGTGCTCGACGAGGCCGACGAGATGCTCAATCTCGGCTTTCGCGAGGACCTCGAGTTCATCCTCGAGACCACGCCGGAAACGCGCCGGACGCTGCTGTTCTCGGCGACTTTCCCGCGCGGCATCGTCGCGCTGGCCAAGCAGTATCAGGACGACGCCTTCCGGATCGAGGTCGAGGGCGACGAAGGCGGGCATGCCGACATCGAGTACCGCGCCATCCGCATCGCCGCCGACGATGTCGAGCATGCGGTCGTCAACGTGTTGCGCTTCTACGAGTCGCCGAGCGCGATCGTGTTCTGCAACACCCGCGAGAAGGTGCGCCATCTGCAGGCGGCGCTGCTGGAGCGCGGCTTTTCCGTCGTCGCGCTGTCGGGTGAGCTGACCCAGAACGAGCGGACCACGGCGCTGCAGTCGCTGCGCGACGGGCGCGCGCGGGTGTGCGTGGCAACCGACGTCGCAGCACGCGGCATCGATCTCGCGAAGCTCGACCTCGTCGTCCACGCCGAGCTGCCGAATGATCCCGAGGTGATGCAGCATCGCTCGGGGCGCACCGGCCGCGCCGGCCGCAAGGGCGTGAGCGTGCTGCTGGTGCCGCCGGCCCGCCGACGGCGCGCGGAAACGCTGCTGAACCTCGCCGGCATCGAGGCCGCGTGGGGCGCCGCGCCGCAGGCGGATGAGATCCGCAAGCTCGATCAGGAGCGCATGCTGCACGACCAGGTGTTCACCGAGGAGACGACGGCGGAGGATCTGGCGCTCGCGCAGGCGCTGCTGGCGGAGCGGTCGGCCGAGGACATCGCCGCCGCATTGGCGCGGCTCTATCGCGCGCGGCTGCCGTCGCCCGAGGACATTCTCGATCCAGGCCAGGATCGCGGCCGTGCGCGCGAGGATCGCGGTCGCGACACCGTCAGGCCGGCGCGCGGCGAGGAGCGGCCACCGTCGCCCCGAACGAAGACGGGGAAGCCGTCGGCGCGCCACGGCATGGGCGAGCCGAGCATCTGGTTCCGGGCGGCGATCGGGCGCAGGAAGAATGCGGAAGCGCGCTGGCTGCTGCCGATGATCTGCCGCCGCGGCGGCATCGACAAGCACGACATCGGCGCCATCAAGATCCAGGACACGACGACCGAGTTCGAGATCGCCGCGCGCGTCGCCGACGCTTTCACTGCGAACATTCGCCGTCCCGACAAGGAGGACAATATCCGGATCGAGCCGCTGGCGGGCGCGCCCTCGGGGCCGGCGTCGCCGGACAGGCCGCGCGCCGACAGGCGGCCGCCGCGGCGCGAGGCGGACGAGACGGCCTACCATCCGCTGCAGCGCGATGAGCCGCGCGGGGGCAGGGACGCCAAGCCGCGCGCCAAGCCGCATCGCGAGGGGCCGGCGAAACCCGGCCAACAGCCGGCGTTCGCGAACAAAAAGCAGCATCGCGACAAGTCCAGCCACGGCGGACAGACGTATTCAGACAGACCCTCGCGGTCGAAGGCGCCGGGTGGAAAGAAGGCCAAGGCCAAACGCCGCGGCTGATTGGCCCGGCCCGGGCGGGGGCTGCCGTCGCTCCGCGTTATCGGCAGCTGAGCCACCAGGGAGGAGCCGCGCATGAGCCGGTACGCCGTTCTGTATTTCGCGACGCTGGCCGTGCTGCTCGGCTTCGACATCCCGTTCCTGAGTGTCGTCGCCAGGGGCTTCTTCCAGTCGCAGGTCGGCGAGATGCTGGGCGAGATCCGCCCCGTGCCGGCGGTGCTGTTCTATCTGCTCTATGTCGTGGGCGTGCTGATCTTCGTCAGCGGGACGGCCGACGCGACATGGCGCTCGACCTTGCTCTACGGCGCGCTGTTCGGGCTGTTCTGCTACGCGACCTTCGAGCTGACGTCGCTGGCGATGCTCAAGCAGTGGACCTGGGCGGTGGTGGCGGTCGACATCAGCTGGGGCGTGTTCGTGACGGCGGTGTCGGCGACACTCGGGCTGCTGATCGCGGACTGGGCGACGCCACGGGGCTAGCACGTTCCTGGGCCTGGAAGCCTGGCGACAGGAGCCGTCGCCCGTGGCATAGTGAGCCTATAAGTCACGCAATGGGCTTTGCGATGCCGGTACGAAACGTCGTTCTGACGGACGATCAGGAAAAGATCGTCCAAGGTCTGGTGGAGTCCGGCCGGTACCAGAACGCGACTGAGGTGCTGCGCGATGGGCTGCGTTTGATCGAGCAGCGCGAGGCCGAAGATGCTGCACGGCTGAACGGCCTGCGCGAGGCCGCGCAGGCCGGTTTTTCTGCGCTCGATCGCGGCGAGTTCAAGGAGTTCACCAGCATGGACGAGCTTGAAGCCTATCTCAACGGCCTCTCGGACAGGCTTATCAGCCGCGCCGATTGATCGCCGCGCCCGCACGGGAGCATCTGACGATGGAGGAGACGTGGAGAGTTCGTCTCAGTGCTCTACCGCGTGGGTGGCCGTGGGATCATCGAGATCGGCCGCATCCTGCATGACCGTATGGACCTGCCGCGGCATTCGCCCTTCCCATCCGAGAAGGGCGAATGAACTTGGCCGCTCGAGCACTCACTTCGGCTGCGGCACCACGCGCAGATAGGGCTTGGGCGCCTTCCAGCCGTTCGGATAGATCGTCTTGGCCTCGTCGTCGGACACCGATCCGGCGATGATGACGTCCTCGCCCTGCTTCCAGTCGGCGGGGGTGGCGACGCGGTGCTTTGACGTGAGCTGCAGCGAGTCGATGACGCGAAGAATTTCCTGGAAGTTGCGCCCGGTGGTCATCGGGTAGACCAGGATCAGCTTGATCTTCTTGTCGGGCCCGATGATGAAGACGTTGCGGACGGTCTGATTGTCGGCCGCGGTGCGCTTGGACGGATCACCGGAGATCGCCGCCGGCAGCATGTCGTAGAGCTTGGAGACGTTGTAGTCGGTGTCGCCGATCATCGGATAGTTCGGCGCCGCGCCCTGCGTCTCGCGGATGTCCTCCGACCATTTGGCGTGGTTGTCCACCGGGTCGACCGACAGGCCCATCAGCTTGACACCGCGCTTGTCGAACTCCGGCTTCAGCCGTGCCAGCGCGCCGAGCTCGGTGGTGCACACCGGGGTGAAATCCTTCGGATGCGAGAACAAGAGGGCCCAGCTGTCGCCGATCCAGTCGTGGAATTTGATCTTGCCTTCGGTGGTGTCTGCCTCGAAGTCCGGGGCAGTGGAGCCGATCTGGAGAGCCATGGCAGTCCCTTTCAGTACAGGTGGCGGGAATAAATCTTCTAAACACTATAGGAAATGCCGCCGCGGAAGGGAACTGGCTGACGGAAAAGAGAAGATAATTGCCTCAAAGCTCACGCGGCCAACAACTTCTTTTGAGTTTCCGGGCTGCGGCGAAACATCCGTGAGACGACCGGTTGCCCAGATTTCGCCATCTGTTGGTCGCAACACGCCGCCCCCTGACGCCCCTTGGCTTTGAACCGTGATCGAGGTCACTGCGGCAAATCGGCAACCGATACAAAAACCCACGGCACCGTTTCGAACCGTTAACCACTCGTTCAGACGCGCGCCGACAAGGTGGGTCAACACAGCAACTGAGAAGAGAACATGGCTACCTCTGCACCAAAAACCATCGGCATCGATGGTCTCGAACCGTCCTCCTGTGAGACCGCTGCCTTCGCGCTCGGCATCGTGCGCGACGGCGTGATCACCGGCGAGGGTCCGACCACCGCGGGACGCGTGCATTTCTCCCGCGTGCTCGATGCCGATGACGCCGCCTGGTGCGCGCGTATTCTGAGCGCTGCCGCGATCAACGACGTGCCCGTCAGCCGCGCCGAGGCCGAAGCGCTGTTCGCGATCGATGCCGCCGCGACCGAGCGCAAGGACGACGGCCGGTTCGAGGATCTGCTCGCCAAGGCGGTGGCGCATCATGCCGCGGCCGCCTCCGGCCTGCCGGTGCCGCCGCGCAGCGTGGCGCTGTCGCCGGAGACGGCGATCGAGAGCTGGGCTCCAGTCAATGCGCGGGGCCTCCGCACCGATGCGCTGGAGTGGGTCGCCCAGCAGATGCGCGGCAAGCGCCAGGGCAACCGCGCGCTGATGGCGATGGTCGCGACGCTGGTCGGCGTCACCGTGCTGCCGCTGGCGCAACTGCCGTCGATGATCGACATCGGCATGTAAGCGCGTCGCGTTCATCCAAAGGCACGAGTTCGACGAGCGCGATGACCTCATCGCGCTCTTTTCTTTTTGACCGGCGGCGATCGCATGACGGCTCTTGATGGCGCCGCCCGGCCGGTGAATCAATCGGCGGTGCGACATGCGGGAACGGTCTCCCTGGGTATCGCTGCGCTCACCCGGGCTACGGCACCGCGTCTAGTCGAAACAGAAATGCCCCACTTTCGCGGGGCACTCTGCTGATCGCGTAGAGGTGGCGGACTGACTACTTCGCCGCCGCCGTTTTCTTCGGCGCCTCGTCGTCGAGTCCCACGGTGCGGCCGGGGAAGCCGGCGGCGTCGAAATAGCGCTGGGTGCCGACGCGCTGCAGCTTCAGCACGGTGCGCAGTCCGCCGGCGGCCGGATCCGACTTGATGACGTCCGACGTCGCCTTCGGCGTGGTGCCGTTCGGCATCGCCTCGGTCATGATGCGGCCGATCAGTCTGCCCTTCGGAGCGACCTTGAGGTCGAGCAGCTTCGCCGCGGTGATGCCGACATCGGCATTGCTGACGGGCAGGGGATCGACGAAGCCCGCCTTGAAGTCGGGTCCGGTGGCCGCCATGAAGCTGTAGGTGTCGCCGCGGCCGAACGAGCCGTGCATGCCCTGGCCCTGGCGCAGCACGGTGTCGGCAACCTCGACCTGGCAGTTGCTCGGCTGATCGCAGCCCGGTGCGACATAGGAGCGGAAGTTGACCACGATCGCCGGATGCGGCGTCACCGCCTTGCCCTGCAGGTTGATCCGCGACAGCGGCAGCGTGCCGGGAATCTCGCCGAGCTTGTCGTCGACGAAGATGCCGGAGACGTAGTCCTGCGCCAGCAGCGCCTTGACGGTGCGGCGGGCGAGCTTCCTGTCGTTGTTGGGCAGATAGATCAGGTCGGAGCCGCCATTGGTGGCGACGACGAGATCGGGCTTGGTTGGATCCTTGCCGAGCACGCCGTTGCCGGCCTTCGGGTGCTTGCCGTCGGGCACCGCTGCGTTCTTGTCGTTGGGATCGAACAGCGGCAGGCCGAGCGCCTTGGCTAGGTCGATCGCCAGGAAGCCCATCGGCAGGAAGTCCTTCGGCGTGTCGTCGTAGCTGACCTTGGCCGATGGGCTGGTCTTGCTCTCCTTGGAGATGGTCGAGAAGCCGTGGTCGGCCTGGACCATGATGTTGGTCGAGGCGGCCAGCCCGAGGTCGTCGAGCGCCTTGCGCAGCGCCGCCAGATTGTCGTCGGCATTCCTGATGCCGGCCATCGACGTCGGACCATTGATGCCCGGCGTGATGGTGTTGAGGCTGTCGCCGTGATTGTGCTGGCTGCCGTCCGGATCGCGCGACCAGAACACCAGAACGAACGGCTTGTTGCGGGCCTTGAACAAAGGCAGCACCGCCTTGGTGGCGACGTCGACCATGTAGGCCTGCTGCGCGACGTTGGCCGAGGTCGTGCCCGGCGTCTTGGCGTCGCCCGCCTTTCCGTTGTCGCCGCGCGACGGCGTCGCCAGCGGCAGGCCGGCCTTGGTCATGGCGTCCTTGACCTCGTCGGTGACAGGCACGCCGTTCTTATTGCCCGTGGAATCGTCGATCACGATCGAGGAGGTCGCGCCGGGCTTGCAAGGGCAGCCGGTGTGGTCGAACAGGTAGGTCGGGCCGACTTTGCCGATCGCGGCGGTCGAATAGCCGGCCTTGCGGGCGAGCTTCAGGATGGTGTCCTCGTTGAGGTAGTCGCCGTTGAAATGCTCGTCGATATCGCCGAGCACGGCGTCGTTCTCGATGAAGGGCACGACGGTGCCGCCGGCCGGCGCCGAGGTGTAGCCCGTGAAGATCGTGTTCGAGAACGTGCCGGTGTCGCCGAGATAGTGGCCGGTCGCCATGGCCGAGCCGTTGGCCATCGTGAAGGTCGGAAACAGCGAGTGCGAATTCTTGAAGTTGACGCCCTTGTCGCGGACGGCGGCCATGGCCGGGGCGGTCTCCGGCGTCACCTTGAGCGCACGCAGGCCGTCGGGAATGAACAGGATGAGGTTATGGGGGGGGGCGTTCTGCGCAAATGCGGCTCCGGACGACAGCAAGGTCAGTCCGGCGCACAGCAGCACGAGCGGGCGGCGCATTGAAAACTCCTGAAGGCAATCGGCGGAATCGCGGCGTCTCGCCGCAGGGAAGAGCTGTAGTTTTGCCGGGTGACAGTTTTGTTACAAGAGGCTCGGAGGCCGCCGACAGCGCTCCGGGCAGGATTTTCTTGCGGCGGGCTCGTCGGTGGCAGGAACTAGGGTATGGCTTTCTGGTTGTCGGCTCACAATCAACAGGAGCACACCATGCCTGCCGACAAAGACCTCAACGAGCTCTTCCTCGATACCCTCAAGGACATCTACTACGCCGAGAAGCAGATCCTGAAGACGCTGCCGAAAATGGCCAAGGCGGCGCAGTCGGAGAAGCTGGCGGCGGCGTTCGAGAAGCACCAGGAGGAGACCGAAGGCCAGATCGAGCGGCTCGAGCAGATCTTCGAGCTGATCGGCAAGCCCGCCCGCGGCAAGAAGTGCGATGCGATCGAGGGCATCATCGACGAGGGCAAGGAAATCATGGACGAGTACAAGGGGACGCAGGCGCTGGACGCCGGCCTTCTTGCGGCAGCGCAGGCGGTCGAGCACTATGAGATGTCGCGCTATGGCACCCTGAAGGCCTGGGCGCTCAAGCTCAACCTGCCGAAGGCCGCCAAGCTGCTCGACCAGACGCTGAATGAAGAGCGGAAGACCGACGAGACGCTGACCAAGATCGCTGAGACTGCGGTCAACTACGAAGCCGCGGCATGACCATCGGCCGATCGTGATCACAACGCCGCCAGCGTGCCACCAGCGCTGGCGGCGGCGTCACGAGTCGCACCTTCGGAGCCTGGTTGGAGCCTGCCAAGGCGCCGACCTCGATATTCTCCCGCCGGTTGCGCATCTCCTTGCGTTCGGAGGAGGCAGGTGGGCTGCAAGTCAGCCGCTGCCTATCGGATGGTCCCGATCCCGGCCAGGATGAGGTCGATGCCGGCAAGAAATTGCTCGCGGTCGTCGTGCTCGCGCAGCTCCGTCGCCACCCGATGCACGAACGGATACTCCGCGGGATCGAGCTGTGTCCACCGTGCGGCGACCGATCGGAGGAACGCCGCGCGGTCCGTCTCGCGCGGGAGGAGGCGGGCGTTCGCGGCATTCTGCCCGGCCACGCCAAGGATGTAGTTCAAGAGCGCGGACGCGGAATCGAACAGGGCGCTTTCGGGGACACCGAGCGTCTGGAGCCGTCCGCCGACGCTTTCGACGATCTGCAGCATCGCGGACCGCCACGGTTCACGGAAAAGCTGGGCACCCACCCAGGGGTGGGCGTCGATGGCGTCGAACACCCCGAGGGCAACGGCACGGATCGCCTGTCGCGGCTCTGCATCGCCCACGACGCCGGTCATGACACGGGCAATGACGTCATCGGTGGCCGCTGCGAGCAGATCGCTCTTGTTGGCGACGTGCCAGTAGATCGCCCCGCTGCCGGTCGCCAGGCGAGCTGCGAGCGCGCGGAAGGTCAGAGCGCTTTCGCCCTCGGTGTCGAGGATCTTGATCGCGGCCTCGACGATTCTCTCCTTCGAGAGCGCATCCGCGCGCCGTTCCGTCCGTTGTGTTCTGCTCGCCATGACCATCATCTTGACATGATTGGAACGTTGTTCCAATCAACTTTCATGGAACGACGTTCCAGTCAATTTGAAAGGCAGATGATGACGACACCCGTCACGATCGTCGGCGCGGGCCTCGGCGGCCTTACGCTCGCACGCGTCCTCCATGTCCACGGTATCCCGGCGACGATCTATGAGGCGGAGCCATCCGCCGAAACCCGGGCGCAAGGCGGCCAGCTCGATATTCACGAGCACGACGGGCAACGTGCCCTCGCAGACGCCGGCCTCATCGATGCGTTCCGTGCGATCATCCATGAGGGCGGCGCGGCGTCGCGCGTGCTTGACCGGCATGGCACGGTGCTGCTCGCGCAGCCCGATGACGGCCGACGCCCCGAGGTGCTGCGGGGTGATCTGCGGCGGATTCTTCTCGAGTCCCTGCCAGCTGAGACGATCCAGTGGGGCAAGAAGCTGACCGGCGTCGTGCGCCTCGGCGACCACAGGCACGAGCTGAGATTCGCGGACGGGGCGAGCGTGGTCACGAGCCTGCTGGTCGGCGCCGACGGCGCCTGGTCGAAGGTCCGGCCCCTGCTGTCGGCCGCCAAGCCGGAATATGTCGGCACGACGTTCGTTGAGACCTACCTGCATGACGCCGACGAGCGGCACACCGCGGCGGCCGAAGCAGTCGGCGGCGGCGCATTGTTCGCGCTCGCTCCGGGACAGGGGATCTGCGCGCACCGTGAGGCAGGACAGGTTCTTCACGCCTACGTCGCGCTGAACCGCTCCGCCGAGTGGATCGCCGGCATCGACTTCATGGACGCTGCCGCCGCGACGGCGCGAATTGCGGCCGAGTTCGACGGATGGGCGCCTGCGCTCACCGCGCTGATCACCGACGGCGAAACCCCGCCGGTCCCGCGCATGATCCACACGCTTCCGAACGACCATCGGTGGGACCGTGTGCCTGGGGTGACGCTTCTCGGTGATGCCGCGCACCTGGCGCCGCCGGCCGGCGAGGGCGCGAACCTGGCGATGTTCGACGGCGCCGAGCTCGGCAAGGCGATCGCTGCCCACCCCGGCGACATCGAAGCGGCACTCGCCATCTACGAAGCAGCGCTATTCCCGCGCAGCTCGTCGGCGGCCGCAGGCGCGCATCAAATCCTCAAGCTCTGCCTCGGCGACAGCGCACCATTCGGGCTCGTCGACTTCTTCAACGGTGCCCTGGAGAGGTAGGGCGGGCTCCCGCCTTCGTCACCGTGCCCACCGCCATCACATCGATGTCAGATCGCTGCGGCCAGCGCCGCGATCAGCGCTGGCGGCGTTGCTACGAGTCCGATCTTGAGAAACTGCCAGGCGGACACCTCGATTTTTTCGCGCCGCAGGGCGGTCAGCCACAGGATGGTGGCGAGCGAGCCGGTCACCGAGATGTTGGGGCCGAGATCGACGCCGATCAGAATTGCACGGATGACCTCATGCGGCAGGTGATCGCTGGCCGCCACCGAGCCGGCGACCAGTCCGACGGGAAGATTGTTGGCGATGTTGTCGGCGATCGCCGTGATCAGGCCCGCGGCCCAGGCGGCGCCAGCCGGTGAGCCGGTAACGCCCTGGTGCAGCCAGGCGCTGAGCTGGCCGATCGCGCCGGCCCGGTTCAGGCCTTCGACCATCACGAACAGGCCGCCGACCAGCGGCAGCACGCCCCAGGACACGCCTTTGATCGTGGGCCATGGCGACTGCCGGCTGATCAGCAGGATCGCGGCCGCCGTGACCACGCCACAGACGAAGGTCGGCAAGCCCAGTTGCACGTCGAGCGCCGAGGCGGTCAGCAGCACGGCGGCAATCGCCATGATTCCGACCGCGGCGAGCCGGCCCTCGCGGCTCAGATGCGGCTTGTCGACATCGGTCCGCAGCGTCTCCTCACGGAGCGCGCGGCGCTGGGTCAGCCACAGCGCGACATAGGTCAGGGCGATCGCGGCCATCGAGGGCAAAGTGAACTGGCGCAGCCATTCGCTGAGATGCGGCATGCGTTCGCCGAACACGACCAGATTGGCCGGATTGGAGATCGGCAGCACGAAGCTCGCGGCATTGGCGATGAAGGCGCAGACGTAGAGATAGGGCAGCGGCGAAGCGCCGGCGGCGCGCGTGGCGGCATAGACGGCCGGCGTCAGCACGATCGCGGTGGCATCGTTGGAGAGCACCACGGTGACCAGGGTACCGACCGCATAGACCAACAGGAACAGGAGTTGCGGCGAGCCGCGCGCATGCTCCACGGCATAGGCCGCGAGATAGTCGAACAAGCCCTCGCGGCGGGCCAGCTCGGCAATCAGCATCATGCCGATCAGGAACAGATAGACGTCGACGCCCTTGCGGATGCCGGTGAGCGCATCAGCGACAGGCAGCAGGCCGAGCGCGACCAACAGGATCGCGCCGGCGACGGCCCACACGGCCTCGGGCAGCCGAAACGGGCGGATGATGACGCCGGCGGTGGCGGGAATGATGATGGCGTAAGCGAGCCAGGTATCTTGCAGGGACATGATCAGGGATCGATAGAGCAAATCATTCGGCGGGGATAGCGGGCGAGGACGCCGCATCCGGATGCGCGGCCTCCGGTCCACCGGTCTCGGGAAGCAGCCGCCAGCATACGATCACGGCGGCCGCGCCGAAGGCCAGGAACGCGGCGCTGTAGCCGCCATGGACGACGACCGGGCCCGCCAGCGCGGTCGACAGCGCCGCGCCAATGCTCTGCGCTGTAATCACGGCGCCCTGAGCAATGTTGAAGCGGCCGGTGCCGCGCATCAGGTCCGCGACGATCACCGGCATGATCGCGCCGAAGATGCCGGCGCCGGGGCGCGCGAAGCGCGCACTACCTACTCAGCGCGGCAGCGGCGCCTTCTCGGCCATCGCCTTGCGCAGGATGCGCGACAGCGACTCCACCGAATAGGGCTTCTTGATCAGCTCGAAGCCGTGATGGGCGTTCTCCGCGAGCACGTGGCTGTAGCCGGATGTCAGCACCACCGGCAGGCCGGGATAGCGGTCGCGGATGATGCCGGCGAGCTCCAGGCCGTTGATGCCGGGCATGATGACGTCGGAGAACACGAGGTCGACCGCGAATTCGTCGTTCGCCAGGATTGCCAGTGCATCGGCGGCATTGGCGACGCGGCGCGTCACATAGCCGAGGTCCTCGAGCAGCTCGGTCGAGAACTGCCCCACCTCGTCATTGTCCTCGACCACGAGCACGCGGTAGCCGCGCCCGATGGTCGCCGGCTCGATGCGCGCGGAGCCGGCTTCCGTGCCGGATTGCGGTGCCGTGGCCTGCGGCAGGTAGATCGTGAAGGTCGCGCCGTGGCCGATGCGGCTGTCGACCGCGATGTCGCCTTCGGACTGCTTGGCGAAGCCGAATGCCTGGCTGAGGCCGAGACCCGTGCCCTTGCCGACCTCCTTGGTGGTGAAGAAGGGTTCGAAGATGGCGTTGAGGTGCTGAGGCGCGATGCCGCCCCCGGTGTCGGCGACCGAAATCGCGATGAAGGCACCGGGCCGGGGGCCCTGGCCACGCAAGGCCGGGATGCTCTCGGTCCGCTGCACGCCGATTTTCAGATGTCCTTCACCGTTCATGGCGTCGCGCGCATTGACGGCGAGGTTGATCAGCGCGGTCTGGAATTGCGCGACGTCGGCGAGGGTGAACAGTCCGCTGTTCGTGACCGCGAGCTCGATCTGGATGCGGCCGCCGACGAGAGGACGGATCAGCTGCACGACGTTTTCGACCTGCTCGCCAACGTTGAACACCTGCGGCGTCAAGGGTTGCCGCCGCGCGAAGGCCAGAAGTTGCGCGGTCAGCTTCGAGGCGCGCTCCACCGTCTCGGAGATCGCATCGACATAGCGCCGGCGCCGCTCCTCGGGGAGATCGCGGCGGCGCAGGAAGTCGGTGGCCGAGCGGATGATGGTGAGCAGGTTGTTGAAATCGTGCGCGACGCCGCCAGTGAGCTGGCCGATCGCCTCCATCTTCTGCGACTGCCGCAACAGCTCCTCGCCCTGGATGCGCTCAGTGACGTCGACCGCCTCGGCGACCGCGCCGGTGACCACATCATGCTGGTCGAACAGAGGCCGCATCGAAAGCTCGAAATGTCGCTGGCCGCTGGCGAAATCGAGCCGCATCTCGGTCCGAAAGCTCTCGCCGGCGAGAACGCGGGCGAACGCCTTGCGCAGCATCTCGGTCACGCCCGGCGTATGGGTGAACCAGGGCGCATCCCAGAGCGGCTGGCCGATGACGTTCACTTCACCGGCGCGCATGCCGGCGACCGCGATGCGGTTGGCATGCAGCACGCGGCCCTCGACGTCGAGGATGGCTTGATACTGATTGCTGGTGTCGAAGATCGCGCGCATGCGCGCTTCATTGGCCTCGAGTTGGGCGGTGCGCTCCTTGATCCGCTCTTCGAGGGTCTCGTTGATGCGGCGCAGCTCGATCTCGGCCTGCTTGGCGGCCGTGACGTCGTGAGCGACGCCGATGAATCCGACATGTTTGCCGTTCGCGTCCCAGCGCGGCTGCGATTCCGATCGCAGCCAGCGCCATTCGCCGTCGGCGCGGCGGTAGCGCGCCTCGAGGAAGAACGGCTTCAGCGAGCGCTCTCCCGATTGCTGCTGCTCCAGGATGCGCGGAAGGTCCTCGGGATGCAGCACCTTGCGCCAGTCGAAGGCCAGCGTCTCGTCATGGGGCAGGCCGAGGAAATCGACATAGGCGCGATTGACGAAGGAGCGGGTGCGGTCGAGCTTCGTCACCCAGATCGGCACCGGGGCGCTGTCGGCGATCAGCCGGAAGCGCTCCTCGCTCTCGCGCAGCTTGGCCTGAGCCAGCATCTGGTCGGTGACGTCGATATGCGCGCCGACCAGGCGGATGGCGCGGCCGTTCCAGTCGCGCTCGATGCGGGCGATGACGCGGACCCAGCGGATCTCGCCATCGCTGGGACGGATGATGCGGTATTCGGTGGTGTAGTCCTCCTGCTTGCTCTTGACCGCGGCGATGAACTCCTGCTCGGCCTTGACGCGGTCGTCGGGATGGACGCGCCTGACCCAGTCTTCGTGAGTCTCGTGAACGGCTTCCGGCGGCAGGCCGTGAATGATCAGGTATTCGGGGGAGCGGCGGTTGCGGTAGCCTTCGCGCAGGTCGACCTCGACGCCGCCGACCCGGGCGATCCGCTGGATGCGCGCGAGCTCCGCCTCGCGTTCCTGCAGCGCGCGATAGGCCTCATCGCGATCGCGCGCAATCTCCTCGATATGCTGGCGCAGCGCGTCGGCGGCAGCCTCCGGCCTCACGTCGTCTCTGGGCGCATCCGCGCTGTTCATGCTGACCTGCACTGATGTGGCGAGCAGTCGCCCGAGAATTCCATCGCGGGTGTTCGGAAGCTTGGCGACATTGGGACCAAGGAAAGCAAACTGACCAGAGATTAAGGCGGGCAAACGCCGGCATGACGAGAACGTCGGGGCAGACAAAAAGTTCCGCGCTCCCGGAACGGACTGTTACTGTCGTGCGTCGTCAGGCCCTGAACACCGCAACACGTAGGTCCACGCCGTGAAGCTCTTCGTCTGTCAGGTCTGCACGAACATCCTGTACTTCGAGAATCGGAGCTGCGGGCGCTGTGGCCATCAGCTCGCCTTCATGCCGGAGCGCCAGATCCTGTCGGCGATCGAGCCGGCGGAGGAGGGCTTTCGGACGCTCACCGACCACGGGACGGGGCGCTTCTTCTGCGCCAATGCCGAGCACGACGCCTGCAACTGGCTGCTCGAGACCGGCGAGACCGCAGGCTTCTGCCGAGCCTGCCGGCACAACGGCACCATTCCCAATCTGTCCGATCCCGCGCAGCTTGCGGGATGGCGCGAGCTGGAGGTGGCCAAGCACCGACTGTTCTACTCGCTGATCCGATGGAAACTCCCTGTGAAGACGCGGATCGAGGACCCCGAGCACGGGCTGATCTTCAACTTCCTCGCCGATGACCCCGTCGGCCAGCAGAAGGTCATGACGGGCCACGACAACGGCCTCGTCACCATCGCGCTGGCCGAGGCCGACGATTTCGAGCGCGAGCGACGGCGGCTCGAAATGGACGAGCCGTACCGGACCTTGCTCGGTCATTTCCGCCACGAGGTCGGGCACTATTTCTGGGACGTGCTGGTGCGCGATGCCGGCAGGCTCGAGGAATGCCGGGCCGTGTTCGGCGACGATACCCAGGACTACGGCGAGGCGCTGAGGCGGCATTACGATCAGGGGCCTCCGGTGGACTGGCAGGACAATTTCGTTTCGGCCTACGCCACCACGCATCCGTGGGAGGATTTTGCCGAGACCTGGGCGCACTACCTCCACATCGTCGATACGCTGGAGATGGCCTCCGAGTTCGGCATCGAGATCGATCCGCCCGCCGACCAGATCGGCGGGCTGACGGCGCGCGTCACCTTCGATCCGTATGTCGCGGAGGATTTCGACACCATCGTCAACGCCTGGCTGCCATTCACCTTCGCCATGAACAGCGTCGCCCGGGCGATGGGCGCGCGCGATCTCTATCCATTCATCCTGACGCCGCCGGTCATCGGCAAGCTCGGCTTCGTCCACCATCTGGTGCGGCAGGGCGCACAGCAAAAGTCTGTCGCTCTGGCTCCCGAAAAGCCACAGGCCGAGCCTCAGCAGGAAGAGATCGGGGCGGCGTGATCCGCCTTGACTCCTTCGAACATAAGGTGAACATGGCGGCGTGACCGGAGCGAGGACCGTCATCGCGCATGCCCAGATCGCAATCCAAGACCGATGCCGCGGACACCGAAGACCTCGCGCTGGACGCCGCCGTAGACCAGGCCATTGCTGCCTGCGGGGGCGATCCGCGGGCGGCCATTCGTGCCCTGATCGTTGCGAACGATTTTCTCGAGACCGAGGTCGGCGAACTGATGAAGGCGGTGTCGCACGCCTATGCCCGCGGACGTTTCCACAGCTATTCCGGCTGACGGCAAGGGACGCGGCTGGCATGCCTCGCCGGACGGCAGGGGCGGAACGAGAGGCGGGTTGCGCGCGGGCGATTTTGGTATAGACGAACCGGTCAAGCTCGCGGTGTTACGCCTGTGCCACGAGCGGGGAGCCCGCCCAAAGGTATCAAGCAAGAAATGTTCAAAACCATTCTGATCGCGAACCGCGGCGAGATCGCCTGCCGGGTCATCAAGACCGCCCGCCGCATGGGAATCCGGACCGTTGCGGTCTATTCGGAAGCCGACCGCGATGCGCTTCATGTCGAGATGGCCGATGATGCCGTGCTGATCGGCCCGCCCGCCGCCGCCGAGAGCTATCTCCTGATCGACCGCATCGTCGAGGCCTGCCGCAAGACCGGCGCCGAGGCGGTGCATCCGGGCTACGGCTTCCTGTCCGAGCGCGAGGCGTTTCCGCGGGCGCTGGCCGAGGCTGGCATCGTCTTCATCGGCCCCAACCCCGGCGCCATCGCCGCGATGGGCGACAAGATCGAATCGAAGAAGGCGGCCGCCAAGGCCAAGGTCTCGACCGTGCCAGGCTTCCTCGGCGTCATCGAGGACGACAAGCATGCCGTGCGCATCGCCGACGAGATCGGCTATCCCGTCATGATCAAGGCCTCCGCCGGCGGCGGCGGCAAGGGCATGCGCATCGCGCATTCGACCGCCGAGGTGGCCGAGGGCTTCAACCTCGCCAAGGCCGAGGCCAAGGCCTCGTTCGGCGACGACCGCGTCTTCATCGAGAAGTTCATCGTCGATCCCCGCCACATCGAGATCCAGGTGCTCGGTGACAAGCATGGCAACGTGATCTATCTCGGCGAGCGCGAGTGCTCGATCCAGCGCCGCAATCAGAAGGTCATCGAGGAGGCGCCGTCGCCGCTGCTCGACGAGGAGACGCGGCGCAAGATGGGCGAGCAGGCGGTCGCGCTCGCCAAGGCCGTGAACTACGACTCCGCCGGCACCGTGGAGTTCGTCGCCGGCCAGGACAAGAGCTTCTACTTCCTGGAGATGAACACCCGCCTGCAGGTCGAGCATCCCGTCACCGAGCTCGTCACCGGCATCGATCTCGTCGAGCAGATGATCCGCGTCGCCGCCGGCGAGAAGCTCGCGCTTGCGCAGAAGGACGTCGCGCTGACCGGCTGGGCGGTGGAGTCGCGCGTCTATGCGGAAGATCCGTTCCGCAGCTTCCTGCCCTCGATCGGGCGCCTCGTGAAGTATCGCCCGCCGGCCGAGAGCAAGGCGGACGGCATCACCGTGCGCAACGACACCGGCGTGCAGGAGGGCGGCGAGATCTCGATCTACTACGATCCGATGATCGCCAAGCTGGTCACCCATGCGCCGTCGCGGGCTGCCGCGATCGAGGCGCAGTCGACCGCGCTCGATGCGTTCTATGTCGATGGCATCCGCCACAACATCCCGTTCCTGTCGGCGCTGATGAACCATCCGCGCTGGCGCGAGGGAAGGCTGTCGACCGGTTTCATCGCCGAGGAGTTTCCCAAGGGCTTCGCCGCGCGTGCGCCGGAAGGCGAGATCGCGCGCCGGCTAGCGGCGGTGGGTGCTGCGATCGACCACGTGCTCGGCGAGCGCAAGCGGCAGATCTCGCAGCAGATGATCGGCCGGCCTGTGAGGCGGCAGGGCCGCCGCGCGGTGTGGCTCGGGCGTGACGAGATCCTGCTCGACATCACCAGGGAGAACGGCGCGATCACGGTCCGCTTCGTCGGGGCCGACGGCAAGGTCGGCGCGGCGCATCAGTTGGTGTCGGACTGGAAACCGGGCGACGCGGTCTGGCACGGCACCATCGATGGCGCTGCCATCGCGGTGCAGACGCGCCTCATTGCGAACGGCGTGCGGCTCGCGCATCAGGGCGTCGAGGCGCCGGTCTACGTCTACACGGAAGCCGAGGCGACCGCGGCGCGGCTGATGCCGGTCGTCGCCGCCGGCGACAGCGGCAAGAAGCTCTTGTGCCCGATGCCCGGCCTCGTGGTCTCGATCGCCGTGACCGAAGGGCAGGAGGTCAAGGCCGGCGAGACGCTCGCCGTGGTCGAAGCCATGAAGATGCAGAACGTGCTGCGCGCCGAGCAGGACGGTACGGTGAAGAAGATCCACGCGACAGCCGGCGCTACGCTTGCGGTGGACGCGCTGATCTTGGAGTTTGCGTAAGCAGCAGTCATCGTCATTGCGAGCGCAGCGACGCAATCCAGAGCTCGACAGATAGCTCTGGAATGCTTCGTCGCTTCGCTCCTCGCAATGACGGGAAAGAGGGGGCGAGGATGACCTTCCGTGCATGCAGAGAGGCGCTCCGTGCGATCCTCGCCGGCGATCGCTGCATCCATCCGGGCTCGGTGTACGACGCGATCTCGATCCGCATCGCCGAAGATCTCGGCTTTGAGCTCGGCATGTTCGGCGGTTCGGCTGCCTCGCTCGCCGTCCTCGGCGATCCCGACATCGCGCTGATCACATTGACCGAGTTGGCCGAGCAGATGCGGCGGATGTCGCGCGCCGCCGCGCTGCCGGTGCTGGTCGATGCCGATCACGGCTATGGCAATGCGATGAACGTGCGCCGCACGGTGCAGGAGCTGGAGGCGGCCGGTGCCGCGGGTCTCACCATCGAGGATACGCTGCTGCCGCAGGCTTTTGGCGAGGCGAAGCCGCAGTTGATCTCGCTCGCCGAAGGGGTCGGCAAGGTGAGGGCAGCGCTCGACGGCCGAGGCGATCCCGCGCTGGTCATTCTGGGGCGAACCGGGGCCGTCTCCATCGCCTCGCTCGACGACGCGATCATGCGCGCCAAAGCCTACGAGGCCTGCGGCGTCGACGGCCTGTTCTTCACCGGCATCACCTCGCGCGATCAGCTCGATGCAATTACGGCAGTCACCACATTGCCGATCGTGCTCGGTGGCGCGCCGGAGGAGATGTCCGATCTCGGCTATCTCGCCTCGCGCCGCGTCCGCGTCGCGCTGCAGGGCCATGCACCGATCGCGGCCGCGACGCAGGCGGTGCATGAGACGCTGAAGGCGCTGCGCAAGGGCGCCTCGCCGAAGCAGCTCAAGGGGCTGCCGTCGGCCGAACTGACCGCGCGCGTCATGCGCGATGGCGACGTGAAGAAGAGACTTCGCGAGTTCCTGGGGCTTGGTTCATGATCGGTCGCGCCATCGTCCACGTCACGGTCCGCGGCCGCGTCCAGGGCGTCGGCTACCGCGCCTGGGTCGAGGACCAGGCCATCCTCAACGGGCTCGAAGGCTGGGTCCGCAACCGCAGCGACCGCAGCGTCGAGGCGGTCTTCGCCGGTCCCGCCGATGACGTCGCGGCGATGGTCACGGCCTGCCGCAAAGGGCCGCCGGCTGCGCGTGTCGACGACGTGATCGACGTCGCCGGGACGGTCGATCAGCTCGCATTGCGTCGGCCCGGCGAATCGTTCTCGGTGCTGCAGACGGCGTAGTCGTCTTCCGTTGCCGACTACCGATCGTGCACATTTGTCGGCTTCCTGTTCTGGACGGCTTTGGTCCTGCTGCGGGTGCATTTCACCCGCGGTGCACCGTAGAGCGGCCGCTGTCGCTCACCCAGCCGAGATCACCAGCGCCTGTATGCGGCCCTCGATCGGTCCGTCGCCGAACCGGCGCGCCAGCGCGTTCGCGGCCGCCTGCGTGACGGCTGCGAGGCCGGGCGTGCCGCGCGCTTCGATCTCGCCGCGCATCGGCGTGCCCTGGCAGAACGCCATTGCCGACTGATGTGGCGAGGCGGCGCGGCTGCGATGTGCAACCGTCTCGATCACGATATCGGTGAAGCCTGCTGCTGTCAGATCGGCCTCGATCCGCCCGGTGTCGTAGTAGCCGTGCGGAGTCCGGGTGAAGAACTGCGGCGGGTTTTCGGGGAACACCTGCTGCAACGTCTCGTGAACGACGTGAGGGATTTCGTTCTCTTCGATCCGGTCCCAGACATTGAAGATGAAACGTCCTCCGGGCCTGAGCACGCGGCGGGCCTCAGCATAACCCTTGACGCGATCGGGGAAGAACATCGCGCCGAACTGACATGCGACGGCATCGAAGCTCGCGTCGGCAAACGGCAGGGCCAGCGCATCCGCTTGACGAAATGCGATACGGCTCTCGGTGGCGAGATGCGTCTTCGCCTGTGCGAGCATCGGCTCGTTGAGGTCGGTGGCGGTGATCCGGACCTCCGGCGGCAGTTGCGCGTGCAGCGCCCTCGTGACCACGCCGGTGCCCGCCGCCGTCTCCAGCACGTCGCGCGGCAGGCAGGCCGCGATGCGCCGCGCAAGATCCTGCGCGTAGGGCACGAAGATCAAGGGCACCAGCAGTTGATCGTAGATCTGCGGGATCGATCCGGTGAAGGCCTTGTCGGATGCCGTCATGGCTTGCTCCTGTTGCAGATGGGGCAGGCGGGGATCAGGCGGTTTCGGCGCGCGCAAAATGGGCGCTGTAACATCCGTCTCGCCGGCCACCCGCCCGGTTCAAATAAGACGCTCTTGACATTCACTCTCTACGATCAGATATTTCTGTCATGAAAGAAATAACAGGCAATCGGAAGCTTCCACCCGCCGTCGAGCGCTTCATCCTCAACTGGGGCGACATGGGCGACCAGTGGGGCGTGAACCGCTCGGTGAGCCAGATCCACGGGCTGCTGTATCTCGCCGAGAAGCCGGTGACGGCGGAGGACATCGCCGACACGCTCGGCATGGCCCGCTCCAATGTCTCGAACTCGCTGAAGGAGCTGCTCGCCTGGGGCTTGATCCGGCGCGTGCCGATCCTCGGCGACCGCCGCGATCATTTCGAGGCCGAGACCGACATCTGGGAGGTGGCGCAGCGGATCGCGGCCGGCCGCAAGGAACGCGAGATCGATCCGGCCATCGCGGCGCTGCGCGCCTGCGTCGCGGAAGCGACCGGCGATCCCACGATCAGCGCGGTCGCAGCCAAGCGTCTGAAAGACATGCTGGCGTTCACCGAGCTGATCGACCGCTGGTACGTGCAGATGCTGAAGGTGCCGCGGCCGCGTCTCGTCGCGCTGATCAAGCTCGGCGAGAAGATTGCAAATCTGTTGCCGTCGGGAAGGTCCAGGTCCGGCAGCGCTTGAGGAGAGTGGAGGGCGTCATGGTCACCATGCGACATCTCGGACTTTCAACGCCCTCCAGCGCCCGGCTCCATGATGATCACAGGTTCCGCGCGCTGCTGTCCGCCGAAGACTGGGGACGACTGCCGGTGTCGATCTGGCGCCGCTTCTCCAAGAAACTCGCCGACGGCGCCACCGTCGTCTATGTCGGCGAGGTCGATCAGGCCGAGATCAGCCGTGCCGGATTCTGGTTCGCGCATCTGGCACGGCTGATCGGCGGGCCGCTGCCGACGCGCGCGGACATCGGTGTGCCGATGATCGTCGCGGTGACGGAGGACGCGGCGAGAGGCGGTCAGATCTGGACACGCATTTGCGGGCGCCCGCATGGCTTCCCGCAGGTGATCCATTCCGCCAAGCGCTTCGCCGGTCCAACGGGGCTCGAGGAATATCTCGGCTGGGGCCTCAGCATGAGCCTGCGTGTCGGCGTCGCCGATGGGGCGCTTCATTTCCATAGCGCCGGCTACACGTTCGACTTCGCGGGCCGGCGCTGGGCGCTGCCGGCATGGCTCACGCTCGGCGACCTCACCGTCACCCATTCCGATCTCGGCAGCGGCGTCTTTCGCTTCTCGCTCGAGATCACCCACCCGCGCTTCGGGCGCATCATCCGCCAGAGCGCCGTGTTCCGGGAGTCCACACCATGACGCCGCTGCTCTGGTCCCTGATCGCGCTGCAGATCGTGATGGGCGTGTTCGACACCTTCTATCACCATGAGTTCACCGAGCGCCTGGCGTGGCGGCCGTCGCAGCAGGGCGAGCTCAAGCTGCACGGTATCCGCAACGTGCTCTATGCGCTGCTGTTCGCCGTCCTCGGCTGGTGCGAGGTGCATGGATTGTTCGCAATCCTCGTGCTCGCGGTGCTCGTGGCCGAGATCGCCATCACCTTGACCGATTTCGTCGAGGAGGATCTGACGCGCAGGCTCCCACCGAGCGAGCGTATCAATCACACTCTGCTCGCCATCAACTACGGCGCGATCCTGATGCTGCTGGTGCCGCTGCTGATCGGCTGGGCGATGTGGCCTTCGGCAATCGTGCCGGCCTATGCCGGCGTGCTGAGCTGGATTGCGGCTGCCGCCGCGGCTGGCGCTGGCCTATGCGGTCTGCGCGACTTCGCCGCGGCGCGACGCCTCGCGCGGATGTCACAGCCCGATGCCGCCGCGCTGGTCGCGGCGCTGCCGGCGGCGCAGACCATTCTCATCACCGGTGCGACCGGCTTCATCGGCACGCGGCTGGCGGCGAGTCTTACCGCGGCCGGCCATCACGTCGTCGCCCTGGTGCGCGACCCGGCCAAGGCCGCAATGTTGCCGGCGCCACTGACCTTGATCACCGGTCTCGATCAACTCGCCTCCGACACCCGCATCGACGCGATCGTCAATCTCGCCGGCGAGCCGATCGGCAACGCACCGTGGACGGCGGCCAAGCGCGCGACGATCCTGCAGTCGCGGCTGGCTACGACGGAAGCCGTCGTCTCTCTGATTGCTCGGCTCGACCGCAAGCCGAGTGTATTGGTCAACGGCTCGGCGATCGGCTGGTACGGCCTGTGGCAGGACCAGCCGCTGACCGAATCCGCCAAGTCGCATGCCTGCTTCAGTCATGACCTCTGCGACGCCTGGGAGCAGGCGGCTCGCGGTGCCGAAGCACATGGCGTCCGCGTCGCATTGCTGCGGATCGGTCTCGTCGTCGGCCGCGACGGCGGCTTCCTGGCGCGGATGCTGACGCCATTCGAATTCGGCCTGGGCGGGCCATTCGGCTCCGGCCTGCAATGGATGTCCTGGATCGAGCGCGACGATCTCGTCCGGCTGATCGCGCATGTGATTGCGACCGAGACCATCACCGGGCCGGTCAATGCGACAGCGCCGCTACCGGTGCGCAATCTCGCCTTCACCGCCGAGCTCGCGCGCTGCCTGCGGCGACCGGCGCTGCTGCGCGTTCCCGCCGGCCTGCTGCGCCGGATCGGCGGCGACCTCGCCGAGGAGCTTTTGCTCGGCGGCCAGCGCGTGGTGCCGAACAAGGCGTTGTCGAGCGGTTTCGTGTTCCGCCATCAGAGCCTGCGCAGCGCGCTCGAAGCCATCCTGTGAGCGGCCGAAAGCGTCACGATTGCTCGGCGCGCGTCATCGTCGCCGATGGCAACTCGCCGAACGTGGCGCGATAGTAGCGGGCGAAGTGTCCGGCATTGGCAAAGTTGCAGGCGGCGGCCGCCGCCGCAACCGTGACGGCCGGATCGCCGGACCGCAGCATCTCGTGGGCGCGCCGCAGGCGCACCGACTTGGCAAAGGCCATCGGCGAATAGCCGCGCACGCGCTCGAACAGACGGAAGATCGAGCGGGCGCTGACGCCGGCTTCGCGCGCAAGGCGCTCGATCGTGATCGGCTCGCGCCAGTTGGCCTCGATGTAATCTTCGAGCCGCTTGACCAGGCCGAAATCCGGCATCGGAGAGGGATCCAGGAGCGTGTCGCGGAAACGATGACGGCTCGCGCAGAGGAACGCGACATGCACCGCATCCTCCAGCTCGCGATAGACCGCAGCGGGGAACGCCGCATCCTGCTCGTTCAGCTGGGTCGTCAGGAAATCGAGCAGCCGCATCAGGCTGCGGGCCTGCGGATCGGCGGCCGGAATGGCGGGGGCGACCGCAAAGTCGGCGCGCGGCTGCACGCCGACCAGCGCCGTCAGGCGCCGCCGCAGCGCTTGCGGATCGAGCCGCAAAGTGAGGCGTCGATGGCCACCCTGGCACGCCATCTGCCATGGCACGCCGGCCGGCGCGACTGCGAACTGATGCTCGTTGACGTCGGTCGCCTCGCCGCGGGCGCAACTGACCGCGCGTCCCTTCAGGGCGATCTGCACCCTGATGAAGTCGGCCGCACGATGGTCACAGACCATGTCGCAGGTCGTGGTGCCAAAGGCGAGGCCGATGGTCTCGAGTTCGATCAGGTTGACGATCGCCTCGAAGCGCTCGGCGTTCCTGAAGTCGACGCGCTCGGCGCCGAGCCGGCGCCCCGCGAGGTCGCGCAGCACGTCGGCGTTGGAGGTTCGGATCAGCGCGTGGCGATGTAACGGTTCGAGGCCGGTCGCGCCGGTCGAGGCCGGGCTCGGCTTTGCTGGGGCGCTGACGAGGTCAGCTGCGGTCAAGAGACGGTTCAAGCCGCTGCTCCTGAGCTCCGATCATCAACCCATGCTACATCAGGCTCCGCGGGCGTCAATTACTTCGACATCGCGGCGCTTCGGAAGGCCGCGGCCAGCGTGCGCAAGGCCGCGCGCTTGGCCGCGTCTCCTGCCTTTGCATGCAGCATCACCTTGGAACGGCCGAGCTTGGGCAGGCCGAGATCCGGTCCGACATCGATCAGTCCGCTCGGCGCGATCCGGCGGGCCAGCGGCGCAACCGCAAGACCGGCGCGCGCGGCCGCCGCAACGGCCGTCACCCCGCCGCCGACGAACGTTTCGCTGAAGCTGATTCGGGCGCGCTCGAGAGCGCGGACCGCGATACTGCGCACGCCGCAGGGCGGCGCGAGCGTGGCGAGCGGCAGCGTGCCGCCCGCCGGCAGACGAAATCTGGGAGCTGCGAACCAGCCGAACTCGTCCGTGATCAACGCCTCGCCACCGCGGCGGCTCGCCTCCTGGCGGACGATCACGGCGTCGAGCTTGCCGGCATCGTAGCGGTCGAGCAGGTCGCGCGAGAAGCCGATGCTGACCGACAGGACGAGGTCCGCCGTGGCAGCATGGAGCTGCTCGAGCATCGGCACCAGCTCGGGGCCGGCGACGTGATCGCTGATCCCGAGCGACAGAAGCGGGCGGGTGCGGGGCGCTCCCGTGAGCGCGAGGTCATGCGCGGCAACCAGCGCGCGGGCGTTCTCGGCGAAAGCCGCGCCGTCGGCGGTGAGCCGGACCGCGCGCGGCGAACGCTCGACCAGCCGCTTTCCGAGCAGCGCTTCCAGTCGCTGCAGCTTCAGGCTGACCGCGGCCTGGGTGGTGCCGAGCGTCTCGGCCGCCCGCGTGAAGCTGTGCAGCTCGCTCACCAGCAGAAAGGCGCGGACGGTCGCGATGTCGAGCGTGGCGGTCATATGCGTCTGTTATCATTGATATCCATATCGATAACGTACCAAAATGGGCGGCGTGGGGCTAGCTTTGCTCTCGAAGCGCAGTCACGCGCTCGAGACCGGGAGCCAAAAATGCCATTGATCAACATCATCTATGCCAGCCAGCGTCGCTCGCCCGCGCTGAAGAAGGACATTGCGGACGCCGTCACCGAACTGACCGCACGCATCCTGCGCAAGGATCCCAAGGTCACCGCCGTCATCGTCTCGGAAGCGGATGCCGCGGACTGGTTCGCCGGCGGCGCCGCGCTGGCGGAGCAGGGGCTTTCAAGCTATTGGATCGACGTTCACGTCAGCGAGGGCACCAATACCAAGGACGAGAAGGCCGCCTATCTCGCCGCGGTGTTCGCGCGCATGGCCGAGCTGATCGGACCGCTGCATCACGAGACCTACCTTCATGTCGACGAGGTCAAGGCGGATGCCTACGGCTTCGGTGGCTTGAGCCAGGAGCGCCGCTATGTCGCGGCGAAGCTCGGGGTGCCGCCGCAGCAGGGCGCTGCGTGAGCTCATGCCGTCTCCGGCTGCGCGACGCTGACGGCGCCGAACACGCTCTCGAACGCCTGCCGGAACGCGATGTCGACATCGGCGAGCGTCACCGGCAGGCCGAGATCGACCAGGCTGGTGACGCCGTAGCGCGGATCGGTCACGCCGCAGGGCACGATGGCCTGAAAGTGCGACAGGTCCGGCTCGACATTGATGGCGATGCCGTGAAACGTGACCCAGCGCTTCAGCCGCACGCCGATCGCGGCGATCTTGTCCTCATGGCCCTCGCCCTTGTCGGGCCGTTTGACCCAGACACCGACGCGATCCTCGCGCCGCTCGCCGCGCACATTGAAGGCGTCGAGGGTGCGGATGATCGTCTCCTCGAGCGCGGCGACATAGGCGCGTACGTCGGGGCGCCGCCGCTTGAGGTCGAGCATGACATAGGCCACCCGCTGGCCGGGCCCATGATAGGTGACCTGGCCGCCACGGCCGGTCGGCACCAGCGGAAAGCGCGGATCGCGCAGGTCTTCCGCCTTGCCCGACGTACCGGAGGTGTAGACCGGCGGGTGTTCGAGCAGCCAGACCATCTCCGCGGCCTCGTTGGCGGCGATCGCCGCCGCCCGCGCCTCCATGAATTCGGTGGCCTGGGCGTAGTCGACCAGCGAATCGGAGATGCACCACGCCACGGCGTTGCCGGGGGGGCCCGCAAAGGTGGTCAGGTCGAGTGTTTGGCGGCTGTTAACCATTGGCTAACCACAACATGGTGATGTCTGGGCAACGAAAATCCAGTCGTGACTTCGGTGGTCCTGCAGTGTCAACCCTCGATAAAGTGACAGTCGACCTGATGGTCGTTCTCGGCACCTGCTCCATGCCCATCCACCAGGTTCTGCGCCTGTCCCGTGGCGCCATCATCGAGCTGGACGCCACCGAGGCTGATGACGTCAAGGTGCTCGCCAACAACCTGCCGATCGCCAACGGGGTCGTGCTGGTCGACCGCAACCGCATCGCGGTCGAGGTCAAGCAGATGCTGCCGCGCTCGCCGACGCCGACGTCGCGATAGCGGCCCCGGGCGGCGCGAAAACCATCCACAATCCGGTATTTTAGGGCAGGGCGGGCCTTGTCCCCCCGACATCGATTTGATACACGGGCGCCACTGATCCGGTGCCGCCCTTCCTCTGGCTCCGGCTTCTTCTTCGCGCTCGTGGCGGAATTGGTAGACGCGCTGCCTTGAGGTGGCAGTGGGTAACACCGTGGGGGTTCGAGTCCCTCCGAGCGCACCATAAATCCTCGTTTAATCCTTGAAATCCTTGAACTTTTCGGATGTTGCCTGGGAATGTTACCGCTCGTTCCCGCGGGTCGTTGCTGTCCTGTTTTCTGCGACGGGCTTGAGAAAATCCTCCGATGACAGGCTCTGGTCGAACGCGACCACCTCGTCCATTCCGCTGATGCCAGGCTTCTCACGGTTGGCTTGGGCGATGTCGTGAGCCGGCATTTCGGGGTCTCGATGCTGGTACACGACGCGCCGACGAAGGGCCGTTCTTCGGCTACCCGTTTGCTTTCCGCGGCAAGAAGGCGTTGGTGCTGAAGGTCCGGTTCTGTGACGGCAATGGGGGGCGTCTGTTCACCAAACGCATCGACCAGGCGGCTTCGTGTGGCGCTGCGGGCACCAGTCATGTCACGATGAGCTTGGATCACCCTTCTTTCGAAGTGCGAGCTTCAGGGCGACGCCCCCAATTCTCGAATCCTCGATCCATAGTCGGCCATCATAGAGACTGGTCAGGTCGCGGGCAATCGCCAGACCGAGCCCAGTGCCCGGCTTCGCGTCGTCAAGTCTCGTGCCCACGTCGAACACGCGCATTCGCTCTTCGACTGGAATGCCGGGCCCGTCGTCCTCCACCGTGATCAAGACGGTGCTGTCGAGATCCTCGATCGAAATCACGACGCGGTCATGTGCCCATTTTGCCGCATTGTCGAGCAGGTTGCCGATGAGTTCGGTCAGATCGTTCGTATCGCAGGCAACGACGACGTCGGCTGCTCCTTCGACTTCGAACCGCCGGTCGTGCCCCGGGCTGAATCGCGAGTAGGTATTGATGACGCTCCTCAAGACGTCTGCGACGACCGCAAACGCACCTGCATTCGCGATCGTGGAGGCCTTTGCGCGCGCCGTCTGGTAGTTGATGAGCAGCGCCATTCGCGAGCACTGCTCCGACAGAATCTGAGCGTGGCTCTCCTGACCGGATGCTTTGAGCCGTGCTGCCTCCTCGTCGAGAATTGCCAGAGGCGTCTTCAGCGCGTGTGCAAAACTTCCTGCGAGCACGCGAGCGCGATCGACCATGATGAGATTTGCCGCAATCATTCCGTTCAACTCGGTGACGAGCGGCATGATTTCCTCCGGCAGGTCCTCAGGCAGCCGCGTGGTCTTGCCGCTGCGCACGTCCACGATGGCGCGACTCATGCGCTGGAGCGGCCGCAGGCCGTAAACGACTTGAGCGTAGGCGGTGCCAACCATGGCGAGGGCCATGATACCCAGCGTCGCGATCAGCGTCAGATTGAGGTGCTGCATCTCGTCACTGATCAGTCGCTCGTCGGCACCGACACGGATTTCGACGGGTTGCCCGAGCCGAGACGGCTCGCTGATGTTTCGGACCATGCGCATCGGCCCAGTCGGTCCCTCCACATTCGTAAGCGCCGTGGAGGGAGGCAGGGAACCCTCGCGAGTCTGATCGGGCGTGAATGAAAGAGAAAGGTCATCCTGTAGCGACGGCGAACGCGCGGTTTCGCCGTTCTGCAGGATAACCTGCCAATACATTCCGGACCTGGCAGGGGAGAAACGCGGATCGCTCAGATTGCGGGCGATGAATAGCCGCTGCGTTGCGTCGATTTCCACGAGGTCGGCGAGCTCGCGGGCGTGATCCAGGAGGTCATGATCGAAGTGGGCCACGACGACACGGCGAATGACGATCGAGAGTCCGAGCCCGCTGGCGAACAAGACGATGGAAATCCAGATCGCGGCGACCACGATCATGCGGGCTCGGAAGTTGCGGCTGAACATTGCTCTATCCGAAGCGATATCCCATGCCTCTGACGGTGCGAATGCAATCACGCCCCAGCTTTCTCCTGAGCCGGGCAATGTAGACTTCGACCGTATTGGAGTCGCGATGGTCGCTGCTCGGATAGATGTGCTCCAGTAGCTCGGTCTGCGACACGATATGATCGGCGCGGCGCATGAGGAGCTCGAGGACGCGCAACTCGAGTGCAGTCAGGTCGACGATCTGCCCGTCCTTCTTGACCAGGCCAGCCGCCGCGTTGAATTCGATCTGCCGGAGGCGGAGTACGGCCTCCGGTCTGCTGGAGACCCGACGGAGCAGCGATTTGACCCGCGCGACCAGCTCCTGCGCCTTGAAGGGCTTTTCGAGATAGTCGTCCGCGCCAGCGTTCAGGCCGTTGACACGCTCGGCCCAGCCGCTGCGGGCCGACAGGATCAGCACCGGCAGCGTGTGCCCGGTATGACGCCAGCGTTGCAGCACGTCGAGGCCCGAAATGCACGGCAGGCCGAGGTCGAGGACCGCGGCATCATAGGGCTGGCTGTTGCCCAGCATCCAGCCCTGCTTGCCATCGGTGGCGAGATCCGCCTCGAAACCGGCATCGGCCAAGCTTTCCCTGATGCGCTCCGCGTAGACGGGCTCGTCCTCTATGAGCAGAATGCGCATTGCCATTCCTCCGGTTGCCGAACGGGTTCCGACGATGATGACACGCGGATCGGGCCCTCGAACGTTATGGATTGATTCCGAGCTCTCTGGCTGCGTCAGCTATGCGCGTGCGCTCCGGGACGTCCTCCGCGAAGACCGACAGTGCGCGTTGCAGCGACTGTTTCGCCGCCTCGACCTCGCCCAGCACGACCCGCGAGCGGATCAACTTGATCCAGCCTTCTACATCGCGCGGTGATTGTTCGAGGCGGCTCGCAAGGCCATCCACCATGCCGCGGATCATGAGGTTGCGGTCCTGTGTGGACATGCTTTCGGCCTTTCGGATGTCCTCGGCGCGGGGGCCGCGCGGCTCCGCCGGCTCGGTCGCCGCGGTCTTGCCGGAGCGCAGGAGCTCCTGCATGCGCTCGGCGGACAGGTTCGGCCGGGCAGGCGATGGCGAGCCGTCATCCTCCCCGAGCTCGCGACGAAGCGCGCCGAGCCGCTGCTTGAGATCGGGCAGCCACGGCTCGTTCGGATCGGCCTCGGATACGATCGCCGTCCAGTCGGCCATCGCACCCCGTTTGTCGCCCTCCTGCTCTTTCACGACGCCGATGAAGAAGCGGGCGCGCGCGTCCTTGGGATCCAGTTTGAGTGCTTCGTCGAAATCCGCGCGGGCTTCGGACGTGACGGTGCCGTCCGCGGCCCGCACCAGCGCTTCGCCGCGTGCGCTGCGGTATTCGGCCGAGCCTGGCCGCAGCTCCATTGCGCGCGCATAGGCCTGTGCCGCCTCGGCAAAGCGCTCGATGTTGAACAGCGACCAGCCCAGCAGCCGCCATCCGTCGGCGTCCTTGGGATTCCGCTCCAGTCTGGTCTGCACACGCTGGATCATCTCTTCGACCGGCGGCAGTCCGCTGCCCTGCTGCGGTCGGTCGCGACCGTCCTGGCTGGTCATCTGCTCCAGCGAGGCAATGGCCTGGGTGCCGGCGTCGGATCGCGCCTCGCCAACCGACCTCGCCGTCGTGCTGCTGGCGGTCTGGCCCGGCGCGGCTGCGGGGACATCCGGATTTCCGATGACCGCGTACAGGATGACGGAGCCGAACACCACCGTCATCGTGACGACGGCGAGCGCAAATTTTCGTTCGGAGCTGGTGAGGGAGGGCGCCGGCGGCTGTTCGGCGGCGGCTGCGGCGAGAATGCGCCGCTTGATCTCGCTGGCCGCGTTCTCGCCATCCGACTTGTCGATCAGGCCCCGTGCGGTTTCGTTCTCGATCTCGCGGAGCTGGTCGTGGTGGACGGCGAGTCCCTGAGCCGAAGCCAACCGTCTCCGCTCGTAGTTGCGGATGAAGGGCGTCGATATCAGCACGGCGGCCACGGAAATCATCGCCGTCAGGATCAGCCATAGCATCATGAAAGGCTCCGTCGATCGAGGATCGCCTCGATGGCTTTGAGTTCGTCGGCGCTGAGCGGAGCGACGTGCTCCGCTCCGAGCGCGGTCGCATTGGCTGCCGCGCGGCGCACGTAGCGGCCGAAGCCGACGATGGCCGCCAGCAGCGCCAGGAGCGGGCCGATCCACAGCGGGATCGTATTCCACTGCAAGGGAGGCTTGAGCAGGACGAAGTTGCCGTAGCGTGCGACCAGGAAGTCCACCGCCTGCCGGTCGCTGTCGCCGGCCTGCAGGCGGTCGCGCAACAGAACCCTCAGATCATGCGCCAATGGAGCGTTCGAATCGTCGATGCTTTGATTCTGACAAACGACGCAGCGCAACTCCTGGCCCAGCGCGCGCGCACGGGCCTCCAGCCCCTCATCCCGTAGCATTTCGTCCGGAAGCACCGCACGGGACGGCGACAAGGTCGCCGTCAGCACGAGCGAGCTGACGAGCAGCGCTCCGGTTAATCCCTTCATCCGCCGGCAGCTCATGACTCGCTCCTGAGTGCCTTCAGCAGAGGTTCGAAATCGTCACGCCATACATCTTCGGTCAGCGGGCCGGGATAGCGGTAGCGGATGCGGCCGGCCCGATCGATCACGAAGGTTTCGGGAACGCCGGTCACGCCGAGGTCGATGCCGGCCCGGCCGGACTCATCGGAGCCGACACGGGCATAGGGACTGCCATGCTTGGCAAGCCAGCGTTTGCCGTCGTTCCGATCGTCCTTCCAGTTCAGTCCGTAGATCGGGATGGCGGAGCTCTCCGCGAGCTTGAGCAGCATCGGGTGCTCGACGCGGCATCCGGGACACCAGGATGCGAACACGTTGAGCAGGACCACATCGCCCTGCAGATCGGTACTGGCAAGACCGCCGTCCTTGCCGTCGAGCGACGCGAGCTGGAAGCGCGGCGTCGGCTTGTCGATCAGGGTCGAGGGCATTCGCCGCGGATCGTTGGTCAGGCTGAAAGCCAATCCAGCGGCCAGTGCGGCGAAGGCCACGAGAGGTATGAGATAGGGTAGGCGCGGCATATCTCGTCCTATTCAGCAGGAACGGCAGTCGGTACGGCCAGCATCGCCCGTCGTGGAGCACCGACACGAAATCTCCGGTCCGCCAGCGAGATGAAGCCGCCGCAAGCCATCATCAGTGCGCCGATCCAGACCAGCGGCACCAGAGGGTGATAGTAGCAGCGCACCGCCCACGCGCCTTTGTCGTCGGGGTCGCCGAGCGTCACATAGACGTTCCAGATCAGGTTGGTTCGAATGCCGGCGGCGGTCGTCTGCTGCTGTCTGACGGGATAGAAGCGGCGCTCGCTGGAAAGCTGCGTGAACGGCTTTCCGTTCCGCGTGATGTCGAACGAGCCACGCTCGGCTTCGTAGTTGGGGCCCGGAAATTTTCCGATCGAGCGCAACTTGATGTCATAGCCCGCGAGCTGCAGGCTCTGGCCCGGCCGCAGCATCTGCACCTTCTCGGAGGCCCACGCGGTCATCCCGGTAATGCCTGCGACGGTGACGCCCATTCCCGCATGGGCCAGCACCAGGCCGTAGACCGCGAGCGGGGTGGTGCGCGCGAGGTTGAGCGAGGTCGCCAAGGGAGTCGTCGTGCCGAGGCGGACGCGATGAGCCAGCACCATCAACGAGCCGATCACGAGCCAGACGGAGATGCCGAAGAAGAATGCGACCAGGAAACGCTGTCCGAACGTCGCGACGAGGATTGCGACGGCGACGAATGCCGCAAGCACCCCGGCCAGGCGGAGCCGTTGCAGCGCCGCAACGAGGAGATCGCGCTTCCATTTCAGAACCGGGCCGATCACCATGGCAAGCAGCAGCGGAACCATGATCGGAACGAACGTCAAGTTGTAGTAGGGAGGGCCGACCGAGATCTTGTCGTTCCCGAGCATGTCGACGAGGAGCGGGTAGAACGTGCCGAGAAACACGGTGGCCACGGCTGCCGTGAGCAGCACATTGTTGAGGACGAGGCCGCTCTCGCGGCTGACCGCTGCAAACAGCGCGCCGTGCTTCAGGCTTGGCGCCCGGATCGCATACAGCGTCAATGCCCCGCCGGTCGCTACCAGGATCAGCGCCAGGATGAATGCGCCACGCGACGGGTCCTGTGCGAAGGCATGAACGCTGGTGAGCACGCCGGACCTCACCAGGAAAGTCCCGATCAGGCTCAATGAGAAGGTCACGATCCCCAGCAGGATCGTCCAGCTCTGGAGGGCGCTCCGACGCTCGACCACAAGGGCGGAATGCAGCAGCGCAGTCCCCGCAAGCCACGGCATGAAGGATGCGTTCTCGACGGGGTCCCAGAACCACCAGCCGCCCCAGCCGAGCGTGTAGTACGCCCATGCGCTGCCCAGCGTGATTCCAATCGTGAGAAAGCACCAGGCGGCGAGCACCCACGGTCGAACCCAGCGGGCCCAGCCGGCATCGACCTTTCCCTCGATCAGCGCGGCGACCGAGAACGAGAACGCCATCGAGAAGCCGACGTAACCCAGGTACAGAAATGGTGGATGAAAGGCGAGGCCGGGATCCTGCAGAATCGGATTCAGTCCGTTGCCTTCGAGGGGAGCATCGACCAGCCGCGCGAACGGATTCGAGGTCGAGACGATGAACGCTAGAAAGCCGAGGCCGATCATGCCGTGCACGCCGAGAACGTTGCTCTGCAGCCGCTCGGGAAGGTTCGTTCCGAACAATGCAACTGCCGCGCCGAACAAGGAGAGGATCAGGACCCACAGCAGCATGGATCCCTCATGGTTTCCCCAGACTCCGGAGACCTTGTAGAGCAGCGGCTTCAGCGTGTGCGAGTTCGCTGCGACGACCTGGACTGAAAAGTCGGAGTGGACGAACAGCGACGTCAGGCACGCGAATGCGATCGCGACGAAGAGAAACTGAGTCAGGGCAGCGTGACGAACGAAGCCGGCGATCATCGCGGATTGGCGACGCAGCGCTGCGAACGGAACGATCGACTGTACCAGCGACACGATGAGCGCGAGAATGAGCGCAAACGATCCGGCCTCCGCTGTCATGTAGTATCTCCGACTGCAGCGGATATTCCTGCAGCTAACTATCAAGTGTCTGTGATGCGTCGACAATCAATGCGCCGAATGAGGCATCATTCGTACGGAATGATGATGATCCATCGACGCGTATCGTCGTGAAATTGCAACTCATTCTCACTCACTGCCGGAGAACGGTATCATCGGTCGTCTCGGCACGGAGCGTTGTGTTCGTTGGTAAATAGCGGTCGAATCGTCTGCGGCGCCATGGAACAGCGAACGCTGCGTCGACCGCATGATGGGCAGGAAGGCGAAACGAGATCGACTGCTATTCCAGAAGCTTGGCAATATCGCTGTGACCGCTGGCGGCGGCGATATCCGTGGCACGTTCGCGCCGCTTGTTCCTCAATTGCTTTTCGGCGCCGGCGGCCAGAAGGCTTTGCGCAATGCCGATGTCTCCCTCATGGGCCGCCATCATCAACGCGCTCATGCCCTGGCCGTTGCGCGCGTTCGGATCGGCCTTGCGCCTGAGAAGTTCACCGACGACATCGGCAAGGCCGGCGCGCGCAGCGAGGATGAGAGCAGTATTTCCACCTCTTGTCGCGCGTTTCGGATCGGCGCCGTGGTCCAACAGAAGCAGCGAGGCCGCGGCGCTGCGGCCTTCGATTGCATTCAGCAACGGCGTCTTGTCGTCGGCGTCAGCGCGGTTGACGTCCGCACCTGCGCGGATCAGTTGCCCGATCGCTTGCGTATTGCCATTGCCGGCCGCGTGCCAAAGTGCGGTGCGGCCTTGGCCATCGGCGGCGTTGAGGTCGGATCTCTGGACGAGTTGCCGATCGAGCGGGCCATTGGTGCACGACGCGACCGCGATCATGAGTGGGGTCCGGCCGTCTGCCAACGGAGGCAGGCTGCCGGAAGCGCCGTCGAGGAGCGCGGCGATAGCGGCACCATTGCAGCGGCTGAGTGCCATCAGCAGTGCGGTCGCGCCATCCGCACGCGCTGCAGATGGGTCGGCCGCCTTTGTCAGCAGCAATTTGATGATGTCTCCATGATCCTTGTCCGCTGCCAGCATCAACGGCGTGTCGCCGCGCCGGTTGCCGGTGTTCGGGTTGGCTCCCGAGGCGAGCAGGAGCTCCACCAGCCGAAGATGCCCGGCGGCCGCGGCGATCGCCAGAGGCGTATCGCCGTCCTGGTTGACCGCGTTGACGTCAGCCTTCGCAGCGATGAGCTGGCGCATCGGATCGAGCTGGCCGCGCAGGGCGGCGTCGATGATGGCCGGATGGCCGTTTCGCATTGCAGCCTGCGCATCGAGCGTCGGCGCGGGCCTGCGCGCAGTTTCCCGCTCCGGCTCCCTGGCGCGCGGGCGCGCGTTTCGATTGGCCGCATCGGCCAGCAACTGCTCGGCGGGCTGATAACCGGCCGCAGCCGATTTACGCAGCCAATCCCGCGCCCGGTCGGGATCGGCGGGCGTTCCGCGTCCTGCGAGCCACATCGCTGCGACATTGTACTGTGCCTTGACGTGTCCTTTCCTTGCACTTGCCTCCATCCATTTGAACGCCAGCGCGTCGTCTGATTTGGTGCCGAGGCCGGCGCGGTAGAGTGATGCAAGGCGGTACTGCGCCTCTGGATCCCCGGCGATGGCCGCGCGCTCGAGCAGCTTCAGTGCTTCCTCGGGACGTCCGGCCCGGATTGCCGCGTCCGCAGCCTGGCTCGTGCCGGGGACTTCGGAGCTCGCGCCCGCTGGATTGCCGCCCAGCACCGCCGTGTCGCCGGCCAGGGCGACCGATGGTACGGTCAAGCTGACGAGACAGATCAGCGGGAGGATGACAGGAGAGGATTTATGCCGTGCCATACTTCGTCTCGACCTCGATACCCATGCTCTTCAGGAACGCCGTCGGCAGAATGCCGCCGACGCACACGATGACGGCATCGTTTCGGATCGTGCTCGTCCTACCATCGGCATCGATCTCGACGTCGTCACCGCCAACTCGTTTGACTGACGAATTGTACATGACGTGGAGCCGTCCCGATTGGGCGGCTGCTTCCGTCCGTTGACGGTTCTTCAGTTTGGCGCGACTGAACGAGTCGCTGCGATGGGAGAGAGTCACCGTCGTTCCGGGCTCGTCGGCGATGGAGCAGGCGGCTTCCAGCGCGGCGTCGCCGCCACCGACGACGAGCACGTGCTGGCCGCGATACTGTTCGGGGTCGATCAGTCGATAGACGACCTTGGTCTGCTCTTCGCCCGGGACGTCCAGCTTGCGCGGTGTTCCGCGTCGTCCGATTGCCAAGAGCACCGCATGCGTTCTGTAGCTGCTGCAGTTCGTCTTGACGTCGAAGCCATCGCCGACGCGGGCGACCGCTTCGACGCGCTCGCCGACGTTCACCTTGAGGCGGGACTTGTGCACGATGCTCATGAAGAACTCGATCAGCTGCTCCTTGCTGAGCTCTCTGAAGTTGAATTTACCCGCGAGCGGCAGCGTGAAGGGAGCGGTCATCACCAGCTTGCCGCGGGGGAAGTGCGCGACGGTGCCGCCGAGCGAGTCCTGTTCGAGGGTGACGAAGCGCAGCCGATGCTGCAGGCAGGCGAGACTGGCGGAGAGTCCGGCCGGACCGCAGCCGACGATCACGACGTCGAGCATGTCCGACTTGCCGATGTTCTTGATCTTGCGGACGGAGTCGATCGCCTGGCGTCCCTGCTCGATGGCGTTTCGGACCAGCCCCATCCCGCCGAGCTCTCCCGCGATGAAGATGCCGGGCACATTGGTCTGAAACGCCTCGTCCACGTTTGGAATGTCAATGCCGCGCGTTTCGGTGCCAAACACCAGCGTGATGGCATTCACGGGACACACCGCCTTGCAGGCGCCGTGTCCAATGCAATGCGAAGGCTCGACGAGCGCCGCCTTGCCGCCGATCAGGCCGAGAATGTCGCCCTCCGGACACGCCCTGACGCATGAGCCACAGCCGATGCACAAGGCAGGATCGATAATGGGGTGGAGCGATGCCGGTTCGAGAAGACCGGCGTCCTTGGCGGCCGAGAGCTTCGCGACGCTCTTTATTTCTTTACGCTTGCGCACGGCCATGTAGGTGGCCCAGACGCCGAGCATCGGCGCGGCGTAGACGATCAGGAGATCGAGCGCCATGTCCTCTCTTTCCCCTTCTTAAGTCCTGACAGTAGGCGGCAGCAGGTGCCGGCCGTGGTGGCCGCCCGGAAAGGTCGGCCGCATCGCTAGATGCAAATTCGTCTCAACAGATGCCGACATAGAAATTCCAGAATGATTTGTAGTTTTGCGGACAAGGAGTAGTTCATTCGTTGAACAGATGCCGTCGGCGGAAATATGGCTCGCACTGATCTCACACGAATGATGTCAGTGCCGGAGGACGCAACAGTTATTTGCAAGTGGTTATCAGGAAGGAATCTCTCGACTGAGATCCGGAGATCCGCAGGCAAGCCGGACATTCGCCCATCCGGCATTTGGGTTTCACAGGAAGCGTCGAGAACATGAGCAGAACAGCAGTCGTTCGCGCGAACGGCGATCCTCTTCGAGGAACCGTCCCGGTCATCGTCACACTTCTCGTTGTCGCAGCGATCGGCATCGGATGGCTGCAGAAGGAGGAGGAGTATATTACGCCGGGATCGGGGACCGGCTACTGGCTCGGAATATACGGCAGCGTCGCGATGCTATCGTTGCTGGCCTATTCGATGCGCAAGCGCTTCAAGTCGCTCCGCGGGATCGGCTCGGTGCCATTCTGGTTCAAAACGCACATGCTGCTGGGCGTCGTTGGCCCCGTGCTGATCCTGTTTCATGCCAACTTCAAGCTGGGAGCACTCAACAGCAACGTGGCATTCTTTGCCATGTTGATCGTTGCGATCAGCGGCGTGATCGGCCGGTATATCTACGGCAAGATCCACATGGGTCTTCATGGTGGAAGGGCGCGCATCAAGGAGCTGCTTGCGGAATCCGAGGCGATGAGGATGGAGCTCGGTCAGGAGATGCAGGCAGCGTCATTCGTGTCGCGGGAGTTGGCTGCCTTCAGCAAGGGGCTCGACAACAGGGTGCCGCGAACTGCGCTGGGGAGCCTGCGGACGGGGGCGATCATCGCGGCGCGGACGAGGCGGCTGCGTGCCAACGTGGTTGCGGAAGCGCGCCGGCTCATTCGCGCCGAAGCCAAGCGTGCGCGATGGTCGTGGTTCGAGCGGCGACGGCGCGAGAAGCGAATCGAAGAAGTCGTGCGGAGGTACACCGCTGCGGTGCGGAAGGCCGCAGAACTGACATTTTTCGAACGGCTATTTTCGCTGTGGCACGTTCTGCATCTGCCGCTGTTTTTTCTCATGCTGCTGGCGGGTTTCGTTCATGTCTGGGCCGTCCATCACTATTGACGGAGTTTCGTGATGAGGTGGCGCCTAGCGGCGGTTGTCGCTGTCATGGTCGGTGTTGCGCTGCTGTCGGCCGGGCTTCGAGCGCAGACGTTGCTTGAAAAACTGGTTATGCCGGGCCCGCTGGCCGAGAAGCATGCCAAGCTCGAAAGCGAATGCGGAAAGTGCCACGAAGCCTTCACGCGGAAGGCGCAGTCGGGCCTCTGCCTCGATTGCCACAAGGAGATTGCAGTCGATCGCAGGCAGCATGAGCGCCTGCATGGACGCGAGCAGGCGGCGCTGACCCAGGAGTGCAGGCAGTGTCACACCGACCACAAGGGGCGTGGAACCGACATCGTCCAGCTCGACAAGGAAACATTCAACCACGACATGACGAACTACAGGCTGGTCGATGCGCACAAGAACGTTCCTTGTGCTGGATGTCATGTCGCGAAGGTGAAGTTCCGCAACACACCCTCGACCTGCTTCGAGTGTCACAAGGCGCTCGATCCTCATCGCGGCCGGCTCGGTGAGCGCTGCGAGAACTGCCACACGGCGGTGAAATGGCGCGCGACCAAGGAATTCGATCACACGAAGACCAGGTTTCCCCTCGTGGGCGCCCACAAGTCGGTCGCTTGTGCAACGTGCCACTCCGGCCAGCAGTACAAGGATCTGCAGACGTCGTGCGGCTCATGCCACCGTCTTCAAGACGTCCATGCCGGCCGCTTCGGCGACAAGTGCGAGACGTGTCACGATCAGGAGAAGTGGAAGACGGTCCGCTTCAATCACGACAAGACCCGCTTCCCGTTGCGAAATGCGCATGCCAAGGTGAAGTGTGAGAGCTGCCATACGGGTGATCTCTATCGGGACAAGCTCGCGACGTCATGCGTGTCCTGTCACCGCAAGCAGGACCCGCATCAGGGTAAGCTCGGCGAACGTTGCGAGACCTGCCATAGCGATGCGGGCTGGCGGAAGAGGCTCTCCTTCGATCACGAGATTACGCGTTTTCCGTTGATAGGTCTGCACAAGTCGGTGCCTTGCGAGGAGTGCCACCGGACGCCGACCTACAAGAATACGCCGATGGCCTGTGAGAGCTGCCACAAGGATTTCCACCAGGGGAAGCTCGGAGGACGGTGCGCCAGTTGTCACAATCCGAATGGGTGGCGGCTGTGGCGCTTTGATCACGCGCGGCAGACACGATTCCCGCTGGTTGGTGTCCACCAGAAGATCACATGCGAGGCCTGCCACAAGGCCAAGTCGCCGCCGGATCTGAAGTTGCCGATGGATTGCTTCAGCTGTCATCGCAGCTCGGACGTGCACAATGGCACTTTCGGTCAGACGTGCGAGCGCTGCCATGTCGCAACGGGATGGCGCAACGTTCAGATCAGGAACTGATTCGGACGGCTGCGCTGGCGCATCGGTCGTCCGACATCGTGTCGAGCTGACATCAGCTCGCAGCAGCTATCAGTTCGCCTGCAGATCAACGGTTTGCGCGATGCGCTTGCGAGAACCTCGTGAGCGAAGGACGCCAGAAACATTACCACCCATTCAGCTTGAGTTCAGCTTGGCCCAGTTTTGGGCCAGCTTTGCCGGTCTATGAAGCCCTGTGTTGGGCGTGACGCTGCGTGATCTGGCTGATGACTTGGTCGCCGCCGATCAACGTAGCGCTCGATTGAAGGGGCCGGGGGCGTTCCGCGTGTTCGGTAGCAGGGAAGGCATGCTGCCGGGCCGTTTGGGGAGGAAATCCGCAGGAGTGTCTTGGGTTTGTTGGGGCGACCGGCGAGCAGCGGGCCGCTCAGGGGTTTCGGCTGGATTCGGGGTGACCGGTCTCCGTTGAATATTCGGATGGCGATCGAGTCGAGAGTGAAGATCGGGAGTTTGAGTTGAGCAGCTGCTACAGCAAGCGGGGGCTGTTGGCGCAAGCATCGCACTATGTGGCGCGGTGGTTGCTTGCCGGTATGCTGCTCGCTCTGGCGCTGGCAGGGCACGCTGCTGCGCAGAGTTCATTCGATCATGTCTCGACCGGGTTTCCGCTGACCGGAAGCCATGTTGGAGTGGAGTGCTCGTCCTGCCACGTCGGTGGGCGGTTCAAGGGCACGCAGACGCAGTGCGCCAGTTGCCACAACGGCGCTCAGACGGCCGGCATGTCGGTCAACCATCCGATGACCACGAGGCGCTGTGAGAGCTGCCATCAGACTTCGACATGGAAGGACGTTCGGGCGATCGATCATACCCAGGCGAAAGCGTCGTGTACGACCTGCCACAACGGCGTGATGGCACGGGGCAAGTCGAAGAACCACATCACGACGGCGGCGCCATGCGATGTGTGCCACAGGTCGACGGCGAGTTTCCGCATCAGAATGAAGATGGACCACGCCGGCATCGTCGCCGGTTGCGCCAACTGCCACAACGGGACGACGGCGCGCGGCAAGTCCAGCAATCATCTCCAGACCAATCTGCCGTGCGAGTCCTGTCACACCAGCACGGCCAGCTTCGGTGGCGCGGCGTTCAAGCATGCCGCCACCGACACCAACTGCGCGACCTGCCACAACGGCAAGACGGCGCAGGGCATGACGACGCCGCCGCACATCCCGAC